>SCUN01000240.1 GCA_004297655.1 Acidobacteriota bacterium
CGTGACCTTGCCCACGAGGATGTCGCCCGGCTTCACGCTCGCGCCGATGCGGATGATGCCGCTCTCGTCGAGATCGCGCAGGTAGCCTTCGGACACGTTCGGAATGTCGCGCGTGATTTCTTCCGGGCCGAGCTTCGTGTCGCGAGCCTCGATCTCGAACTCCTCGATGTGGATCGACGTGTAGTAGTCGTCCTTCACCATGCGTTCGCTGACGAGGATCGCGTCTTCGAAGTTGTAGCCGCGCCACGGCATGAACGCGACGAGCACGTTGCGGCCGAGCGCCAATTCGCCGAGCTCGGTGCACGGGCCGTCGGCCAGGACCTGGCCTTTGGCGACGCGCTGGCCGACGCGGACGATCGGGCGCTGCGTGATGCACGTGTTCTGGTTCGAGCGCTTGAACTTCGTCAGGCTGTAGATGTCGGCGCCCATTTCGCGCGACAGGCCTTCCGACTCAATGCCCTCGACGCGGACCACGATGCGCTTCGAGTCGACGTAGTCGACCGTGCCGGTGCGGCGGGCGACCACGACGGCGCCGGAATCGCGCGCCGTGATGTACTCCATGCCGGTGCCGACAAACGGCGACCGCGCCTGGAGGAGCGGCACGGCCTGGCGCTGCATGTTCGAGCCCATCAGCGCGCGGTTCGCGTCGTCGTTTTCCAGGAACGGGATGAGCGACGCGGCGACCGACACGAGCTGCTTCGGCGACACGTCGACGTAGTCGATCTTGTCGCGATGCGCGAGGATGAACTCGCCCGCCTGGCGCGCGTTGACGCGCTCCTGGACGATGCGGAGCTTCTCGTCGAGCTCGATGTTGGCCTGCGCGATGATGTAGCGGTCCTCTTCCCACGCGGAGAGATAGAAGCAGTAGGGCTCGAACTCGAGGCCCTTCTTCTTCGATCCGCCGCCGGCGCCGACGATCTCGTCGGCTTCCACGACGTCACCGGCCTTGTACTTCGTGTGGCCGCCGGCGTTGGTGATGAGCACGTAGTCGACGACCTGGCCGTCGACGACCTTGCGGTACGGCGACTCGATGAAGCCGAAGTCGTTGATGCGCGCGTAGGACGAGAGCGACGAGATGAGGCCGATGTTCGGGCCTTCCGGCGTCTCGATCGGGCAGATGCGCCCGTAGTGGGTCGGATGGACGTCGCGCACTTCGAAGCCGGCGCGCTCGCGGGAGAGACCGCCCGGCCCGAGGGCCGAGAGGCGCCGCTTGTGCGTGACTTCCGACAGCGGATTGGTCTGGTCCATGAACTGCGAGAGCTGCGAGGATCCGAAGAACTCGCGGATCGCGGCCATGACCGGCTTCGCGTTGATCAGGTCGTGCGGCATCGCCGTCGCCATTTCCTGATACACGGACATCTTTTCCTTGATCGCGCGCTCCATGCGGACCAGGCCGATGCGGAACTGGTTCTCGAGGAGCTCGCCGACCGACCGCACGCGGCGGTTGCCGAGGTGATCGATGTCGTCGACGTTCGCCGGGTTCTTCTTCAGCTTGAGCAGGTACTTGATGACTTCGTAGAAGTCCTGCGGATGCAGAATCCGCTCGTCGAGCGGCGTGTTGAGACCCAGCTTGGTGTTGAGCTTCAGACGGCCGACGCGCGAGAAGTCGTACTTCTGCGGGTTGAAGAACATGCCCTCGAAGAGCGTGCGCGAGCTGTCGAGCGTGGGCGGATCGCCCGGACGCAGGCGGCGGTAGATCTCGATCAGCGCCTCTTCGTGACGGCGGATCGGATCCTTGCGCAGGGTCTGCGAGAGGACCGAGCCGATTTCGTCCTTCTCGGGGAAGAAGATCTCGATTTCCCCGACGCCCTTCTCCTGGGCCATGGCGATCACGCGCTCGGCCAGCTCTTCGTTGGCGTCGAGCACGACTTCGCCCGTGGACGGATCGACGACATCGGCGACCGCGAAGGCGCCTTCGCGCTCCGCGTCGACGAGCTCGATCGCCTCGACGCCGGACTTCTTCAGCGCGTCGAGCTGGTCCTTGCGGATCTTCTTGCCGGCGTGGATCGTGAGATCCGAGCCCGGGATCTTGAGTTCCTGCGCCGACCGGCGGCCGACGAGCGAATCCGAGATCTTCCACATGATGCGCCCGTCCTTGAGGACGAGCGTGTCCGCGGTGTAGAACGTGCGCAGGATTTCGTCGGCGCCGCGCAGGCCCAGCGCGCGCAGGAACACCGTCGCCAGGAACTTCCGCTTGCGGTCGATCCGGACGTACAGCAGGTTCTTGGCGTCGTACTCGAACTCCACCCAGGAGCCGCGGTACGGAATGATTTGCGCGATGAACAGGTTCTTGTCTTCCGTGTGGAAGAAGGCGCCCGGCGACCGGTGGAGCTGCGACACGATGACGCGCTCCGTGCCGTTGATGATGAAGGTCCCGTGATCGCCCATGAGCGGGATATCACCGAAGTAGACCTCCTGCTCCTTGATGTCGCGGATGGTCTTCACGCCCGTTTCCGGGTCCTTGTTCCACACGACGAGCCGGATCGTGACCTTGAGCGGCACGGCGTAGGTCATGCCGCGCTCCTGGCACTCTTCGACGTCGTACTTCAGCTTCATCGCGACGGTCGTGCCGCAGATGTCACAGACATCGCCGCGCGCTTCGTTCGCGGTGCCGCACGACGGGCAGATGACGGCGCCTTCGCCGTACGGGTCGGCGACGAGCGTGTTGCCGCAGCTCGTGCACTTCTTACGCAGGTGTTCGAGGCCGCTCAGCCGGCCGCACTTGCACTCGTAGTTGCCGATCGAGTACTCGATGAATTCGAGCGAGGAGTTCTCGCGGAAATCGCTGATCGGAAAGACGGACTTGAAGACCGACTGGAGGCCCATGTCCTCGCGCTCGGCCGGCAGACGATTCATCTGCAGAAACCGCTCGTAGGACTTCTTCTGAATCTCGATGAGATTCGGGATGGCCACCGTCGTGTTGATCTTCGAGAAGTCAATACGTTCGCGGTAGACGTTCTTAGGAAGGCTATACATTCAATTAACCTCGGGTCCCCGGTCAGACCGACGGTTCTTGCCCAAAAGCAAAGACGACACAGCACGGGGCATTCGCCCCGCGCTGCGGCGTTGAAAACTGGCCAAGTCCGCTGAACGCGGACTCTGGGGTCGACACTTACTTGACTTCGACCTTGGCGCCGGCTTCTTCGAACTTCTTCTTGATCGAGGCGGCCTCGTCCTTCGTGACGCCTTCCTTGATCGTCTTCGGCGCGCCTTCCACGAGGTCCTTGGCTTCCTTGAGGCCGAGGCTCGTCACTTCGCGCACGACCTTGATCGTGTTGATCTTGTTGCCGCCCGCGTCGGTCAGGACGACCGTGAACTCGGTCTTCTCTTCCACCGCCGCCGCGCCGCCGCCCGCCGCCGGGGCCGCCACGGCCACCGCCGCCGCCGCGGACACGCCAAGCTCCTGCTCGAGCGTCTTCACGAGCTGCGAGAGCTCGATCACGGAAATGTTCTTGATGAAGTCAACCACCTGCTGCTGCGTCACGTCGGCCATCACTGCTTCTCCCTATTCAATTCACAAGTCAAAAATCACAAATCACAAAACTCGTCGGGCGCTCCGCACCCGTCCGTCTATTCCTTGCCCTTTTTGTCCGCGTAGGCGCCGAGCGCCGTCACGAGGCCGCGCTGCACGCCCGAGAGCACGGTCACGAGACCCTGCGCCGGCGCGTTGAGCACGTAGAGCAACTTCGCGTAGAGCTCCGGCTTGCCCGGCAACGACGCGAGTTCGTCCATCGCGCCGGCCGCCACCGCCTTGCCCTGCACCACGGCGGCCTTCACCTTCAGCACCGGCGTGGTCTTGTTGAACACCTGGATCGCCTTGGCGATCGCGACCGGATCGGCGGCCGTCGACACGACGGCGGTCGGCCCGGCGAAGTGCTTGTCGAGCGATTCGAACGACGTGCCCTTGGCCGCGCGCTTCGCGAGCGTGTTCTTCACGACCGTGTAGCGGCCGCCCGCGGCGCGGATCTGCCGGCGCAGCTCGGTCACCTGCGGCACCGTGATGCCCTTGTAGTCGATGAGGACCGCCGTGTCGACCTGGCGGAACGTCTTCTCGAGCGACGCGAGCTCGGTCTGCTTCTCAGCTCTCGTGACTGCCATTAGTGTTTCACCAGCTCGTCGACGTGCGACGTGTCAATGGTCACGCCCGGTCCCATGGTGGACGTCAGGGTGACGCTCTTCAGATACTTGCCCTTCGCCGCGGCCGGCTTGGCCTTGACGATGCTGTCCATCAGCGCGTGCGTGTTCGCGATGAGCGACGCCGCCGCGAACGAGATCTTGCCGACCGGCGCGTGCACGATGCCCGCCTTGTCGACGCGGAACTCGACCTTGCCGGCCTTGATTTCCTGCACCGCCTTCGCGATGTCCAGCGTGACCGTGCCCGTCTTCGGGTTGGGCATCAGGCCGCGCGGGCCGAGCACCTTGCCGAGCCGGCCGACGGCGCGCATCATGTCCGGCGTCGCGACGACGGCGTCGAAGTCGGTCCAGCCGGCGTTGATCTTCTCGACGAGTTCCTCGCCGCCGATCTCGTCCGCGCCGGCGTCCTTGGCTTCGCGCTGCTTTTCCGCGTTCGCGATGACGAGCACCTTCTTCGACGTGCCGAGACCGTGCGGCAACACCACCGTGCCGCGCACCATCTGGTCCGAATGCTTCGGGTCGACGCCCAGGCGGACGGCGATTTCGACCGTCTCGTCGAATTTCGTGTACTTCACCTTCTGGAGAAGCGGCACCGCTTCTTCAATGGAGTGCGGCCGGACCGGCACCTGTTGCCGGGCGGCTGTGTATTTCTTG
>SCUN01000033.1 GCA_004297655.1 Acidobacteriota bacterium
CGAAATGCCGCACTCCTTCCGGCGCGATTTCACGCTGTCGCTGATCGGGCCACTCCCAGTCGGACCGCCGCGGTGCCGGCGCCGGCGCGAATCATCGGTGTCCCCAGTTAGACAGCTTCTCAGGGGCCGCCCTGATACACTGGCTACTTGCCTTTCTCATCACTCAAGCTGCATACGTCCCTTCTACAGGGCATCAAGGAACTCGGTTTCGCTCGACCCACCGCAATTCAAGCTGAATCCATTCCGCCGGCCATGGATGGCCGGGACCTTCTTGCCTGCGCCATGACCGGCAGCGGCAAGACGGCGGCGTTTCTGCTGCCGATTCTCCACAAGCTGATCGACAAGCCGCGCGGCGCCACGCGCGCGCTGGTGCTCGCGCCGACGCGCGAGCTGGCTCAGCAGATTCTCGACGACATGAAAGACCTCTCCGTGCACACGCCCGTGCGCGGCGCCGCGATCTACGGCGGCGTGGGCATGGGCCCGCAGGAACACGCCCTCCGCTCCGGCACCGACATCATCGTCGCCACGCCGGGACGATTGATGGATCACATGCGGAACTCGTACGCGAGCTTCGCGAAGCTCGAGTTCCTCGTGCTCGACGAAGCGGATCGCATGCTCGATATGGGATTCCTGCCGGAGATCCGAAAGATCCTCCGCCAGCTTCCGGCCAAGCGCCAGACGCTGTTCTTCAGCGCGACGATGCCGCCGCCGATTCAGCAGTTGACGCGCGAGATGCTGCACAACCCGGTGATGATCCAGACCGAGCGCCAGGCGGCGCCCGCGTCGGGCATCACGCAGGCAATCTATCCGGTGAACCAGAACCTGAAATCGGCGCTGCTCCTGGCGCTGCTCACGCGCGGCGACATGAAGCAGGCGCTCGTGTTCACGCGCACGAAGCACCGCGCGAATCGTCTCGCGGAGTTCCTGGTCCGAAACAAGATCAACGCGGAACGCATTCACGGCAATCGCTCGCAGTCGCAGCGGCAGCAGGCGCTCGCGGGATTCAAGTCCGGACGTTTCCCGGTGCTCGTCGCGACCGACATCGCCGCGCGCGGCATCGACGTGGATGCGCTCGGCCACGTCGTGAACTTCGACGTGCCGGCCGTGCCCGAGGATTACATTCACCGCGTCGGCCGCACCGGCCGCGCGGAGATGACGGGCGAAGCGTTTACGTTTGTCTCACGCGAGGAAGAGGGCGATCTGCGCGCGATCGAGAAAGCCATCGGCAAGGGATTGCCGCGCGTGACCGTGCCTGATTTCGACTACAACGCGAAGCCGGAAGGGAAGCTCGAGATCCCGCTCGGTGAACGCCTCGCCGCGATGCGCGCGCAGCGCCGCCCGCACGGCGGTGGCGGCGGTCGTTCGCACGGCGGCGGCGGTCATCGTGGATCCGGCGGCGGACACCGCGGCCAGAGTGGCCACGGCGGCGGTCGGCCCGGTGGCGGCGGCGGTCACCGCCGCAGCCGGTAACTTCTAATAACCAATAGCCAATTAGAAAAACGGGCGGGCCCCCGTGAGGGGAGACCCGCCCGCAATCTTGCGATCTTGAAATAGAGCGATCTTGCGATTCAGGCGTCGCTAGTTCCCTCCGCGCCCTCCGCCCGTGAGCGCCGTCGCCGGCTTGTGCGGCAGCTTCTCGTCGCGGTTCGCGGCGAGGAAAGCGAACGCCGCGGCGATCGTCGCATTGCGGCGCATGTCCTCCGGCTGAATCCGCTCGTAGCTGTCCAGGTTCGTGTGATGGGTCATGGTGTTGTACTCGACCTCATCCTGGATGAACTGGAAGCCCGGCAGCCCGATCGCGTCGTACGACTGGTGGTCCGTGCCGCCCGTGTTGCCGACGTTGATGTGTGTCATGCCGATCGACTTGAACGGCTCCATCCACTCGCGGAAGATCGGCGCCACGGCCTGGTTCTGCTGCAGGTAGATGCCGCGGATCGCGCCCGTGCCGTTGTCGATGTTGAAGTAGGCCGCGAACTTGTTCCAGTCCGGCAGGATCGTGACGTTCGCCGGCGGCGGCGTCCACGGACCGGCCGGCTGGGCCGGCGCCATCACGGGCGCGCCCGCGCGACCGCCGCGTCCGCCGCGAGCCGGCGGCGGGGGAGGCGCCT
>SCUN01000241.1 GCA_004297655.1 Acidobacteriota bacterium
CTCTCGTCGCGGATCGCCTCGAGCGGCATGAGCTTCTCGATCGGCTGCTGCGGGTCGACCGAGCGCACGACTTCGCGCGCGGCCTTCGCGAGCCCATTCGGATCGACCTCCGTGCGAATCACCAGCCCGCCCGTCGGAAAGACGCCTTGCTGGAAGGGCGTATAGAGCGCGCGCACCGGCGCCGCGTCGAGGCCGCCGTCCTTCGTATCGCGGACGACGCCGACGATCGTCATCCACTCGTCTTCCTTGAGCCCGATGAACTTCAGGACTTCGCCCGTCCACGACACGCGGCGGCCGAGCGGGTCCTCGCCGGGGAAGAGGAGCTTCGCCAGCGTCTGGTTGACGATCGCCACGCGCTGAGAGTTCGCAAGGTCTGTGGTGTTGAAATCGCGGCCGGCCGCGATCGTCATGCCCGACGCCTTGAAATAACCCGGATCGGCCGTGCGAATCTCCGCCTGCGGTTGCGGCTCGCCGGGATTCTGCACGCGCCCTTCGGCCTTGATGTCGAGCTGGAATTGCGTCACGCGCAGCGGCACGTTCGAACCGAGCCCGACCACCTGCACGCCGGGGATGGCCTTGAGCTCTGTCGCCATCCGCTCGTAAGTCTGGATCGTCTTCTCGCGGCTGGTGATGGCGGCGAAGTCGGCCGGCACTTCCATGGTCAGGACGTTATGAGTGTCGAGTCCCGGATCCACCGCGGCGAGCCGTTTCATCGACTGCACGAGCAGCCCCGCGCCGGTCAGCAGAATCACCGACACGGCGACCTGCGTGACCACCAGGACCTGCTGCAGCCGGCGACGGCGTCCGCTGACGGTCGTGCGCGTGCTGCCGGCGGTGAGCTCCGTGCTGAGTTGGTGTCCGCGCGCCACGCGAGGCGCGAACGAGAGCAGGAGCGCCACGACGCCCGCGATGCCGAGGGCGAAGCCAAGGACCACGCCGTCCATCTGGATCTCGCCGGCGCGATTGCTGAGGCGAGCGGTGAACGTCGCCAGCATGCCGACGCCCGTGTACGCGATCGCGACGCCCAGCGCCGCGCCGGCCAGCGCGAGGACCAGATGTTCCGCGAGAAGCAGGCGACGCAACCTCGCGGTGCCCGCGCCCAGCGACGCGCGGATGGCCATTTCATGCTCGCGCCGGACGCCGCGCATCAGCGTGAGGTTTGCGACATTCGCGCAGGCAATGACGAGGACGAATGCCGCCACGCCCATGAGCAGCCAGAGCGTCAGCCGTGAGTCTTTGCCGAGGACTTCCTTGAACGGCGTGAGGGTCACGGCGTAGCCCGAGCCCGCATCGTACGTCTCCGGGTGATCCTGGTGCACCCGCGCGGTGATCGCAGCGACCTCCGCGCGCGCCTCATCGACCGTGACGCCCGGCGCGAGACGCGCGATCATCTCGGTCATCCGGTGCGTGCGGCCCTGCACCATCGTCGCGCTGACGTGATGCTCGCTGATGGACATGTTCATCAGCGCGTCGATCTTTTGCGGGAAGAACGGCGCGGGCTGCAGCACGCCGACGACCTGGGCGGTGCGGCCGCCGATCTTGAGGAACCGGCCGACGACGGCCGGGTCGCCGCCGAAGTGGCTGAGCCAGTAGTCGTAGGTGAGCATCATGACCGGCGCCGCGCCGGCGCCGTCGTCCTTGGCGGTGAACGCGTGTCCGATGACCGGGCCGAGGCCCATGACGTCGAAGTAGTTCCCGGTGACCAGGCCCACCTGCACCTGCGAGGCGTTGTTGTCTTCGACGAGGTTCAGCGTGAGCGGCGAGTATTCCGCAATCTGGGCCAGCGCTTTGGATGCCGCCCGGAAGTCGTTGATCTCGGGGACGGAGAACGCGATGTTGTCGCTGCCCTTCGCTTCGGCCGACTGCCGGAGGTACATCAGACGGTCGCCTTCGCGGTGGGGCAACGGCCGGAGGAGCACGCCGCGCACGGCGCTGAAGATCACCGTGTTGGCGCCGATCCCGAGACCCAGCGTGACGATGACGGCGATCGCAAACCCGCGCGCGCGGGCGAGGTTACGAATGGCGTATTTCAGGTCGAGTAGCATGGCCGGTCCGGGGATTTTACACGCTGGCGAGCCAACCGGAGCTGCGAGCGGCTTGTCGACCGGAGCCGCTCGCGTAGCGAGCGTTTGGCGCAGGTCGAAGTGAGCGTTTGGCGAAGGATGGAGCGGGCTACGGGGATCGAACCCGTCTGACTGGCTTGGGAAGCCAGGACATTACCACTATGCTAAGCCCGCCTGCGGTGCACGAAAATGATAGCAGTACGTAGGGCCGAGCTTTAGCTCGGCCACTGCGGCGGAGCTAAAGCTCCGCCCTACGTGCGCCTGATGACCGACAGCACCTCGTCCCGTTTCTCTTCCATCATCCGTTCCGTTGTCGCCTCGAGGTTCAGGCGGAGCAGGGGCTCGGTGTTGGAGGCGCGGACGTTGAAGTGCCAGTCCTTGTATTCAGCGGAGAAGCCGTCGACCTCGTAGGTGTGGGCGTCCGCGTACTTCTTCGCGAGGTCGGCGAGCCGCGCCGTGACGACGTCCATGCCGGCCACCTTCGTGTTGATCTCGCCGGAGATGAAGTACTTCTCACGCAAAGGTTTCAGCAGATCCCGCAGCGTCATGCCCTTCTTCGACATGAGCTCGAGGATGAGGAGCGCCGGGATGAAGCCGTTGTCGGCGTAGTAGTAGTCGCGGAAGTAGTAGTGGCCCGTGACTTCGCCGCCGAAGATCGCGTTCTCCTCGCGCATGCGGCGCTTGATGAACGCGTGGCCCACCTTGTTCATGAGCGCGGTGCCGTGGTACTTCGCGACGATCTCCTTGACGGCGAAGCTGGCGCGCACGTCGTAGATGATCTTCTCGCCCGGGAACTTGAGCAGGAACGCCTCGGCGAGCAGCGCCGTGACGAAGTCGCCGGCGATGAACTCGCCGGAGCCGTCGATGAAGAAGCAGCGATCCGCGTCGCCGTCCCACGCGATGCCGATGTCGGCCTTGTCGGCAATCACGCGCGCGGTGATGTCCGCGCGGTTCTCCTCGATCAGCGGATTCGCTTCGTGCGTCGGAAACGTCCCGTCGATGTCGAAGCAGAGTTTCGTCGTCTTGCACGGCAGCCGGTCGAAGAGCCGTGGCGCGACGAGGCCTGCCATGCCGCAGCCGGCGTCGAGGACGACGTTGAACGGCTTGATGGCCGTGATGTCGATGAAGGACATGACCGTGTCGACGTACGCGTCGATGATGTTCTCGGTCGTGACCTTGCCCTTGGCGCGCGTCGGCGCCGGAATGGTGTCGGTGGTCACCATCTCGCGGATCTCGCCGATGCCCTGATCGCCGCTGAGCGGAAACGCCTCGCGGCGGACCATCTTCACGCCGTTGTACTGCTTCGGATTGTGCGAGGCCGTGATCTGCGCGCCGCCCTCGAAGTTGCCGCGGACGACGGCGAAGTAGAGCATGTCGGTGCCCATCATGCCGAAGTCCACGACGTCGGCGCCCTGGGTCGTCGCGCCGTCGATGAACGCGGCTGCGAGCGACGGAGACGAGGTGCGCATGTCGCGCGAGACGGCGATGCGGGTGGCGCCGAGGTAGGCGACGTAGGCGCGGCCGATCTTGAACGCCGCGTCCTCGTTCAGTTCGCTCGGATAGAGCGCGCGGACGTCGTAGGCCTTGAAGATGCTCGCGGGAATCGTGTTCATGATTTGGTGAAGTCGGTCAGCACGGTCTTGTCGCC
>SCUN01000242.1 GCA_004297655.1 Acidobacteriota bacterium
TGCCGAAGAAGATGATCGGATCCAGGAGGTCGAGCGCGCCTACGGCGAGCGCGCCCCATGCGATGGCCTTCGGGGTGGTCATGTTGCGGGTAGGATTACACAACTCATGACTCGCAACCGGCTGGAAGCGTTCAGCGACGGCGTCATCGCGATCATCATCACGATCATGGTCCTCGAACTGCGGCCGCCGGAGGGCGGCCACTGGGCGGACCTGGCGCACGAGTGGCCGAAATTCCTCGCCTACGTCCTGAGCTTCATCTACATCGCCATCTACTGGAACAACCACCATCACCTGATGCACACGGTCGACAGCGTGGACGGCGCCATTCTCTGGGCCAACATGCATCTCCTGTTCTGGCTCTCGCTCGTGCCGTTCAGCACCGCCTGGCTGGGCGATCACGGCCGCGATTCCGCGCCGACGGTCTTGTACGGCATCTCCCTGCTGATGCCGGCCATCGCGTACACGATTCTCGTCCGCGCAATCATCGCGGAGCAGCTGGCGCGGAGCGGCGGCAAGCGCTCCACACTGCGTGATGTCGTCGGCAGCGACGCCAAAGGCTACTGGTCGCTCGCGTTGTATCTGGCGGGCATCGGTGCGGCTTTTTTCAGTAACCATCTCGCGTGGCTCTTCTTCGCGATCGTGGCGGTGATCTGGCTGATTCCCGATCGCCGCGTGACCCGGGCGCTGCGGGACTAATCCGCGCAGGCCCACGGAAAAACCGGCTTCGCGGCCGGCCTCTCCGCCAATTTGAGGGGAATCGGGCTGGTACCAAATCTGCTTCGCACTATCCCGTAGGACCATGAGGTACGCCGATCGCCGGGACGCCGGCCGGGCGCTGGCGCGTGAACTCGCTTCTTACGCTCACCGCAGCGATGTCATCGTGCTCGGACTGCCCCGTGGAGGCGTTCCGGTTGCCGCGGAGGTCGCGGCTGCGCTCAGCGCGCCGCTTGACGTCTACCTCGTGCGGAAGATCGGCGTACCCGGACAACCCGAGCTGGCCATGGGCGCGATCGCCGAGGGCAACATCGAGGTCCTCGACACGCGCCTGATCGAGAAGCTCGACATTCCGCGGTCCCTGGTTCAGCAGGTCGCGGCCCGCGCCCACCTCGAACTCGACCGTCACGACCGTTCTTTCCGGGCTGGCCGCGCCGCCCCAGTCGTCCGCGACCGCATCGTCATCGTCGTCGACGACGGACTGGCGACGGGCGCGACGATGGAAGCGGCGGTCATGGCGCTTCGGCAACAGAAGCCGGCGAAGATCATCGCCACCGCGCCCGTGGGGGCGAAGTCCACCTGCCGCCGGCTCGCCGCGATCGCCGACGTGGTGGCCTGCCCGAATCAACCTCCCCTTTTCTCCGCCGTCGGCGAGTGGTACGAGGACTTCGCCCAGACGACCGACGACGAAGTGCGCGCCTTGCTCGCCGCGTCAGGGCGTCTCGCGCCGAAGGCGCATTCCGCGGTTCGCGCGCCGGACGCCATCGAAGTGATTCGGACGAGAGCGCAGCGCCTGTCGGGCGATCCGTCGGAGTACGACCACCTCGTGGATCTGCTCGGCACGGCGCGCATCGTGCTGCTGGGCGAGGCGACGCACGGCACGCACGAGTTCTATCGCGCGCGCGCGATCATCACGGGCAAGCTCATCGAACGGGGGTTCAACGCGGTGGCCGTCGAAGCCGACTGGCCCGACGCGTACCGCGTGAATCGCTACGTGCGCGGGATCGGCCACGACCGCGACGCGGCGGATTCGCTCGCGGACTTCAAGCGCTTCCCGGCCTGGATGTGGCGCAACGCGGACGTGCTGGATTTCGTCGGCTGGCTGCGCACGCACAACGACCGGATGCCGGCCGAGCGGCGCGCGGGATTCTACGGGCTGGATCTCTACAGCCTTCACGCGTCGATGAACGCGGTCATCGCGTACCTGGCCAAGGTCGATCCTGACGGCGCGGAGCGCGCGCGCCATCGGTACGCCTGCTTCGATCGGTTCGGCGAGGAGATGCAGGAGTACGCGTACACGGCCGGCACCGGCCTCACGGCGTCCTGCGAACGGCAGGTGCTCGACCAGTTGACCGACATCCGGCGGAAGGCGGCGCAGTATGCGCATCGCGACGGCCGCATCGCCGCCGACGAGTTGTTCTATGCCGAAGAAAACGCGCGTCTCGTCACGCGCGCCGAGGAGTACTACCGGACCATGCTCGGCGGCCACGTGGAGTCGTGGAACCTGCGCGACCGCCACATGGTCGAGACGCTCAATCGGCTGCTGAATCACCTCGACGGCGGCACGGGTTCCGCGCGCGTCGTGGTCTGGGCGCACAACTCGCATCTGGGCGACGCGCGCGCGACCGAGATGGGCCGCAGCGGCGAGTTGAACGTCGGGCAGCTGGTCCGCGAGCAGTACGCGGGACAGGCCATGCTCGTCGGCTTCACGACGCACACGGGCACGGTGACCGCCGCGTCCCGCTGGGGCGGCGAGGCCGAACGCAAGGCCGTGCGCCCGTCGATCGCCGGCAGCTACGAACGGCTGCTGCACGACGCGGGCATCGCCCGCATGATGCTGCCGCTGCGCACCGATCTCGATCTGGCGTCAGCGCTGGCGACCGAGCGACTTGAACGCGCGATCGGCGTGCTGTACCTGCCGGGGAGCGAGCGGCAGAGCCACTACTTCCGCGCCTCCCTCCCGATGCAGTTCGACGTCGTGCTGCACTTCGACGAGACGCGGGCCGTCGAGCCGCTGGAACGCTCCTCGAAATGGCTGCACGACGAATTGGCGGAGACATATCCGTCCGGCATCTGAATCGAGGATCGCCGTGCCAAAAACCGCTCTTCCCGCAACTCCGGTTCTGCTGAACGCCGGCAGTGTCGAGCTGGCCGGCGATGTTCGGCTGCCCGATCGGCCGCGCGGCCTCGTCGTGTTCGCGCACGGCAGCGGCAGCAGCCGGCACAGTTCCCGCAATGTCTTCGTCGCCGAGGCGCTCGGCGCCCACGGCTTCGGCACGCTGCTGATGGATCTGCTGACACGCGACGAGGAGTTCGTCGATCAGCGCACCGCGCATCTCCGATTCGACGTCGGCCTGCTCGGCAGCCGCGTGGCGCACGTCATCGACTGGCTCGACATGAATGATCTGCGGTCGCTGCCCATCGGCCTGTTTGGCGCCAGCACCGGCGCGGCCGCGATGTCCAGAGCCGAAGTCGCGATCGAGATCGTGCCGGGCGCCACGCACTTGTTCGAAGAGCCGGGCGCGCTCGACCAGGTCGCCCGGCACGCGGCGGATTGGTTTGACCGACACCTCCCGGTGCCGGCGGCAAGACCCGGAACGCATTGACGAGGGAGGAACCATGAAGATCAAGGAACTGATGAATCATCCGGCAGTGACCTGCCCGGCCGGCAACACGATGGAAAACGCCGCGCGCCTGATGTGGGAATTCGATTGCGGCATCATTCCGGTCGTCAATGACGACGGGCGGCTGGCCGGCGTCATCACCGACCGCGACATCTGCATGGCCGCCTACACGCAGGGGCGTCCGCTGCGGACGCTGCCGATCGCGGCCGGGATGTCCAAGGCGCCGATCGCCGTGCACGCGAACGACTCCATTGAATCGGCGGAGACGCTGATGCGCGACAACCAGGTGCGGCGTCTGCCCGTGGTGGACGATCACGGCCGGCCGGTCGGCATGCTGTCGATCAACGACCTGGCGCGCGCGGCGGCGCACTCGAAGCGCTCCGACGAGGAGCGTCTGCTCGTCGAGACCCTGGCCGCGACGTGCGAGCCGCGGCGAACGTGGGAGACGGCGCCGGCATCAGCGGCGTCGATCGCGGTCACGCACCGGGCCTAGGCCGATCGCCACAGCGCGCGCGTGATCACGAGGTGCGCGGACAGCGCCGTGACGACGAGCGTTGTCGGCACCAGCACGTAGGGCACGAAAAGGACCCAGGTGTTGACGTGGCGGGGGTCGGTGCCGAACCGATGCACCATCGGCGAGCCCAGGACCGCCACGACCACAATGACGGCGAGGCACGCCAGCCCGTAGACGTTCCACAGCCAGATGACGCGGCGCGGCACGGCGATCCCGCGCGACAGAGCGAGCGCGATCGCCGCCGCGCCGATGCCGGTGACGATATCGAAGTTGTAGCCCGTATAGCTGAGCTCGACCGGCACGATGCCGAGCGCGACGCCGCGATGCATGAGCAGCTCGAGCGGCAGCCGAAACGCCTGCAGCCCGATCAGCGACACGAGCGGCATCGCCATCGCATTGCGGCCGAAGGAGGACGCACCGATGGCGACGGAGACGATCAGTACGCCCACGATCATGATCGCCATCGGCGGCGGAAAGCGATCGAATCGCTGCAGCGCGCCCGACTGCGCCACCAGCCCGAACAGCGCAAGCCAGGCGAACGTCACGGCGCGCGACAGGGCGATCCGGTAGGTCCAGGCCCTCGGCAACAGCCACTCGACCCACTTCACGAACACGAAATAGGCGAGCACGCCGACGCCGACCATCACGAGCGGATCGGCGGGCGGCGGCAGGACGATCATGCGAACGTTGGACGTCGAACGCTGGACGCGGAACGCCGGCCTACACGTAGTGCCCGATGCTCATCGTGACGATCGCGATGACCATCAGCACGATCACGATCCGGCCGAACATCTCCGCACGGGCCTGAAGAGGCGCGACGCTCGCGACGAGCGCCGCCTTCTCCGGGCCATCGGGCATCGAGCCGGCCTTCGCCATCGCGGCGGCGGCCTTCTTCATGGATCCGGCGACCAGCGTCGCGCCGATGATCAGTGCGAGAATGCCGGAGACCGCGCCGGTGCCGAACACGCGGCCGCCCATCGAGGCGCTCAGCACCGGATCGAATCCGCCGGTGAATCGCCAGTAGAGGTAGAAGCCGGTCAGGATCGTCGTCCCGGCGATGCTCTGCATGATCGCCGGGTACTTGCGGCTCATCACGCCCGCCATCACGGCGCCGCCCGCCTGTTTGGCGTCCTTGATGGCCGGAATGACGAAGAACATCATCGCGACGGCCGCGCCAAACCAGATCGCGGCGAGCAGGATGTGCACGACTCTCATCAACAGAAACAGGTTCATACGGTCTCCTTGGCGACGAGCCATTGTTGCATGTCAGCCAGCGCGGCCTGCACGGCGCGCGGGTTGGTCGATTGGGGCGTCAACCGCGCCGCCACGGCCGCTTCCGGCGTGACGGCGGCGAAGATTTTCTCATCAAACAGGTCGCTGTACGTCTTCCAGTCTGCGAGGGTCAGCGTCGAGTAGTCCCGGCCCGATTCGTAGAGGTCCCGGGCGATCTTGCCAGACACCTCGTGCGCGGTGCGGAACGGCAGGCCGCGGCCGACGAGAAAATCGGCGACCTCGGTGGCGAGCAGCAGGCCCGACGCCGCCGTCCGGGTGACCGACGGCCGCAGCGCCAGCGTTCGAACGACGGTCGCCGAGGTCCGCGCGCAGCCGATGACGGTGTCTTCGGCCTCGAACGCGATCGCTTTGTCTTCCTGCAGATCCTTGTTGTACCCGATCGGCAGTCCCTTCATCGTCATCAGCCAGCCCGAGAGCATCCCGCTCACCTTGCCGGACTTGCCGCGGACGAGCTCGAGTGGATCGGGGTTCTTCTTCTGGGGCATCAGGCTCGAGCCGGTCGCCACCGAATCGTGGAGCTCGAAGAAACCGAACTCCTCGCTCGTCCAGAGGATGACGTCTTCGGCGAGGCGCGAGAGGTGCACCATCGCCATTGAGCAGGCAAACAGAAACGACGCGACGAAGTCGCGATCGCCTGATGTGTCGATGCTGTTGGCGGTGACGCGGCTGAAGCCGAGCGTCTTCGCGAGGAAGGCGGTGTCGATGTCGTACGCCGTGCCGGCGATCGCCCCGGATCCGAGCGGCATCAGGTCGGCCTCGTGACGCGCAACGTCGAAGCGCTCGCAATCCCGGCGGAACACCTGCGCGTGCGACAGCCACACGTGCGCGACCAGCACCGGCTGCGCGCGGCGCAGATGCGTGTAGGACGGCATGACGCTCTGCCGCGATGATTCGGCTTGATGGGTCAGCGCCGCCACGAGCAGGCGCAGGCTCTTCTGAATCTCCGGGATTCGACGCCGGAGGTAGAGGCGGAAGTCGACCGAGACCTGCTCGTTGCGCGAGCGCCCGGTGTGCAGGCGCTTGCCGGCGTCGCCGATCCGCGCGGTGAGCTCGCGCTCGACAAACGCGTGCACGTCTTCATCGTCCGCCGTGTCGATGAGCGTGGGTGTGGCGCGAACGGCGGCGCGGATCTCCTCGAGGCCTTTGGTGATGAGCGCCGCGTCGGCGGCCGAGAGCACGCCGGCTTTCTCCAGCGCTCGCGCCCAGGCGGCGCTGCCGGTGATGTCGTCCTCGACGAGGCGCTTGTCCACCGGCAGGGACTTGCCGTAGGCGAACACGTCGGCGTCGGGCGCGGAATCGAAGCGTCCGGACCAGAGATTGTTAGTTGACACGGCTCACGACCTCACAGACACCGTCTTGAATCTTCACACGCGCAGAGCCGTTCACGTTGGCCTGCAGTTTCGCCATCATCGCGTCGATCGCCTCACGCGACGCGCTGAACCATTTGCCGCTCCGGATCAGTCCGGCGTATTTCCTGCGCATCTCGGGCATGACACTGGCCAGATCGGCGGGCAGCACTTCCTGCTGGAGCGCGTCGTGCGCCATGCCGAGCGCAACGGTCCCGGCCACGCCGTGCGGATCGCAGATCGTGTCGAGGCTCGTCGCCAGTTCCACGAGGTCCATTTCGACGCCGTTCACGCGCACCGGCACGCCCGCGCGGAAGTCGAGCGCGACGTAGGCCGGCGCCGGCGGGCCGGCCGAGCGCGATGCGGACGGCAAACCGCCGGACACTTCGGGAATGCCTCGCGACTTCGCAAAGTCCGTGAGATCGGACGGCTTGAGATCCCATTCCTGGGCCGTGGCGATGACTTCGAGGTCGGGATTGAGCGCGGTGACCGCCGAGGCGATGCGCGCGCCGTCGGTCTTCGTGCGCGCCGCGTGCGCGACGGCGTTCGCGCCTTCGATCGCGGCGATCTCCACCAGCGCCTTGGCCTCGAGCGGCCGGCCGAGCGACTCGGGCAGATCGGACTGCTCGGGCGTCACGGCGCCGGACTGGACGACGGGCAGCACGAAGTTGCGGACGTAGGTCTCGCGCCAGTCGAGCACGTGCGCGCGCGCGGCGCCGCTCGCGATCGCGCGCTGGCGCACGCTGTCGAGCGGCTCGCGCTGACCGAGGTCCACGATCACGGCCACGACTTCGGCGTTGTGGTGCTCGCGCAGCCACGGAATCGCCGCCGATGACGCGGCGCCGCCGGAATACGCGAGGATCACTTTCTTCTTCACGAGCCTTTCACCATGGCGCCGAGTTTCTGCTCCATCTGAATCGCGTTGTCGAGCCCGCGGCAGACGAGCAGGATCGTGTCGTCGCCCGCGAGCGTCCCCGCGACTTCAGGCACTTTCACCCGGTCCATCAGCACGGCGAGACCGTTGGCCTGGCCGGGATCGGTGCGGATCACGATGAACGTGTCGACGCGCTCGTACGAGCGCACGAGCGACGTGACGGCCTTGCGCATCTGCTCGCCCATCGCCGCGCCGCCGCGTTCGGCGCCGGGCCGCACGTACGCGCCGTCACCCGCGCGCTTCACGAGACCCATTTGCTTGAGGTCGCGCGAGAGCGTCGCCTGCGTGACGCGGATGCCGCGAGCCTCGAGCTGCTCGCGCAGCGCCTCCTGCGAGGTCACCGCATCCTTATCTATAAGGTCGAGAATCTGGGACTGCCGCCAGGACTTCATAAGTATTCACCGAAACAGCATGATTATACATAGACTGCATACGTTTCGTACGTAAATACGTACATTTACGTTGACTGGGCGCATAACGGTATGTATATTTAACCTCGAAGATGAATAGTTATTCGCCTCAGCGGGTGCGTGTCGGCGTGGCCGGCGCCACCGGCTTCGCCGGCCAGGAGCTCATGGCGATTCTGGCGCGGCATCCGAATGTCGACCTCAAGGCCGGCATGTCCTCGTCGGCTGACTCGGCGGCGCGGCCGCTGCCCCGCCTCGCGCGCGTGTGGAACGGCGCCGTCGAAGGACTCAACGTCGATCGTCTCGCGTCGGAAACCGATGTCACGTTTCTCGCGCTGCCGGAAGCGGCCGCGGCGGACGTCGCGCCGCCGCTCATCAAGGCCGGCGTCAAGGTCATCGATCTCTCCGGAGCGTTTCGGATCCGAGACGATGCGGATCGGGCGAAGTGGTATCCGGGGACGAAGGCGATTCCGCCGGCGACGGCGTACGGGCTCGTCGAACACTACCCGGCCGAGATCGCGAAGGCCCAGCTCGTGGCGTGCCCCGGCTGTTATCCGACGGCCGCGCTGCTCTCGCTGATGCCGCTTTCGAAAGCCGGCCTGCTCGACACCGCCGCGGGCGTCGTCATCGACGCGAAGTCCGGTATCTCCGGCGCGGGCAAAGCCGCCACCGAGCGCACGCACTTTTCGGAGAATCACGGCTCGGTCGCCGCCTATGGCGTGCTCGGGCACCGGCATGTGGCCGAGATGCAGCAGGAGCTGGGCACGGAAGTCACGTTCGTGCCGCACCTGGTGCCGCTCGACCGCGGCATTCTCGAGACGATCTACGTCAAGACGAAGCCCGGCGTCACCGCCGACCAGATCGACGCGGCGCTCCACGCGGCCTACGCGGACGCGCCGTTCGTGCGGCTCACCGGCGGCGTGCTCCCGGAGATCAAGCACGTGGCGTATTCGAACTTCTGCGACATCGGCTGGAAGTTCGAGCCCGCGACGCGCCGCCTCGTGCTCATCGCCGTGCTCGACAACCTCGTGAAGGGCGCCGCCGGCCAGGCGGTGCAGAACTTCAACGTCATCTACGGCTTCGATCAGAAGACGGGGTTGCTGTGATGACGCTGACGGTGCTGAAACTCGGCGGCGAACTCTTCGAAGCCGCGCCGGCGCGTGAGCGCATGGCCGATCTCATCGCTGCCCTTCCGGGCCCGCTCATCGTCGTGCACGGCGGCGGCAAGGCGATCGACGCCGAGCTTCAGCGGCGAGGCATTCAGCCGAAGAAGGTGGACGGTCTGCGCATCACCGACGCCGAGACGCTCGACGCCGTGATCGCGGTGCTGGCGGGTTCGGCGAACACGTCCCTCGTGGCGGCGCTGGTCGCCAGGGGCGTGAAAGCGGTCGGTCTGACCGGCGTTGACGCCGGCGCCGGCCGCGCGGCGCATGCCGCGCCGCTCCAGTCCACGTCGGGCGCGCTCGTGGACCTCGGCCTGGTGGGCGATCCCACCGACGCCGATCCGGCGCTGTTCCGCACGCTCGTGAACGCGGGGTACGTGCCGGTCGTCGCCTGCCTCGGCGTGGATGACGCGGGTCAGGTGTTGAATGTGAACGCCGACGTCATGGCCTGCCGGATTGCCGCGGCCATGGGCGGACCGGTCGAGCTGGTGATTGCCGGCACGACGCCGGGCGTATTCGACGCCGCCGGCGCCACGATTCCGGCGCTCGACGTTGACGGCATGGACGCGCTCATCAGGAGCGGCGCGGCGAACGCCGGCATGGTGGCGAAGCTCAATGCGTGCCGCGCGGCGCTCGACGCCGGCGTGAGCGCCGTGAAGATCGTGGACGGCCAGGACCTGAAGACGGGCACGACGTTGGTGGCAGGAGTACGCGCGTGACGACACAAGCAACGCAAGACGTTCAATCGGTTGAGGCTCAGCACGTCCTTCAGATCTACAAGCGCGCGAACGTCGTGTTCGAGCGCGGCGAGGGCGTGCGTTTGATCGACTCGAACGGCCGGTCGTACCTCGACTTCATTTCCGGCGTGGGCGTCGTGGCGCTCGGCCACGGCCATGCCAGGCTGGCGGCGGCGATCGCCGACCAGGCAAAGACGCTGATCCACACGTCGAATCTCTTCTACCACCCGCTGCAGGCGGAGCTCTCCGCGAAGCTCGCGACGCTCACCGGCCTCGATCGCGCTTTCTTCTGCAACAGCGGCACCGAGGCCGTCGAGGCCTGCCTCAAGTTTTCACGCCGGTTCTGGAAGGGCTCGCGCACGAAATACGTCGCGTTCTCGCACTCGTTCCACGGCCGGACGATGGGCTCGCTGTCGGTGACGTGGGATGACCACTATCGCGCGCCGTTCGCGCCGTTGATTCCGAACGTCGTGTTCGTCGATGCGAACGATCCGGCGGCGCTCTCCGCCGCCGTCGACGAAACCACGGCGGCCGTCATCGTCGAGCCGATCCAGGGCGAAGGCGGCGTGCGGCCGATCTCGCTCGCGATGGCGCAGGCGATCTCGACGGCGTGCGCGGGCACGGGCGCGCTGCTCATCGCCGACGAAATTCAGAGCGGCTGCGGCCGCACCGGCACGTTCACCTACAGCGAACAGCTCGGGCTCAAGCCCGATCTGATGTCGCTCGGCAAGGCGCTCGGCGCGGGCGTGCCGATTGGCGCGGCGATGTTCACCGACCGGGTGGCGGCCGCCGCCGCGCCGGGGGATCACGGGAGCACCTACGGCGGCAACCTGCTCGCCTGCCGGGCGGCGCTCGTGTTTCTCGACGAGCTGATCAACGGCGGCGTGCTCGCCAACGTGAAGAAGGTCGGCGCGCATTTCGACGCGCGGCTGGCGGAGTTCAAGGCGCGTCATCCGAAGGTCGTCGCCCTGCGCGGCGCCGGCGTGATGCGCGGCATCGACATCGGCGAGGACGCGGGGTGGGTCGTGCCGGCGGCGCTCGAGCGGGGGCTGCTCGTCAACCGCACCTCCACGTCGGTGATCCGGTTGTTGCCGCCGTTCGTGATTACGGAACAGCACATTGATGAAGCGATGGGCATTTTGGACGAGGTTGTGCGATGAGTGACTTGGTGATTCGACAGGCCGGCGAACGGGACGCCGAGGCGCTTTGGGCGCTGATCCACGCGCATCAGCGCGAAGGCCATCT
>SCUN01000243.1 GCA_004297655.1 Acidobacteriota bacterium
CTGCAGGCTCTCGGCCTGCAGGAGGAACTGGGCGCAACCTCGCCCACGCTGGACCGATTGCTGACCGACGCGCTCCGACTGAAGCTGCAGCTCGAGAACTCGCTGTTTTTCGCGCAGCCGGATGGCCGGTTATGGCTGCAGCGGCTGAACGGGCGGGAGCAGGTGGCCAGGGTCGCGCTCGATTTCCCGGGTCTGGCCGTCAACATCACCGGCCAGGGCTTCGTGCTCGGTGACTCGCGAGCGCTGCAAAGCGTCTTCCGGAACGTCCTGCACAACGCGGTCGCGCACGGCGAAGCGTCACGGATGGACGTGACGATCTCGAGCGTCGCGCGAGGCCGGGTGAGCATCCGCCTTGCCGACGATGGGAAGGGCGCGACCCCGGACGTCGCGCGAACGATCGGTGCGCCGTTCGTGCCCGGCAAGAGCGGCGGCCGCTACTCCGGTTTTGGCCTGTTCGTCTCTCAGAAGCTCGTGAGCCGCATGCACGGCCGGTTGTCGTGGAGAGCGTCGGGCGGGCCCGGGTTTGTCGTGGATCTCGAATTACCGGAGCGCGAGGCGTGAACCGGATCCTGCTTGTCGAAGACGACGCCTCGCTGGGCCAAACACTGGCGGAGCGGCTCGAGCGCGCGGGGTACGCCGTCTCGTGGGGGCGAACGGTGGCCGAAGGCGAGCGGCTGATTGGCGAGGGCGGCTGGGACCTCGCGATCCTCGACGTGAAGCTGCCTGACGGTTCCGGTTTCGGGTTGGCGCGGCTGATCAAGCGGGCGGCCACGACGCCGGTGATGTTCATGACGGCGCTCAACTCCGCGGAGAATCGGCTTGAAGGATATGAGATCGGCGGCGACGAATACCTGCCGAAGCCGTTTCACCTCAAGGAGTTTCTGATTCGCGTGCGCCATGTGCTGGCCACGCAGCATCGTGCCCGGCATGTGCGGGCGAGAGACCGGACGATCGATCTTGACGCGCTGACGGTCAGGGCGGCCGACGGCCGTGTGGTGTCGCTGCAGCCGCGCGACGGCAAGGTCCTCGCGTTGCTCATTCAGTCGGCGCCGCGCGTCATTGACCGCGCGGAGATCCTGGATCGCGCGTGGGGTGAGGATCGGTTTCCGACCTCGCGGTCCGTGGACAACGCCATCGTGCGATTGCGGCAGGCGCTCGGCGACGAGGAGGGCGTGTTGATTCGGTCGGTGCGAGGGATTGGATACCAGTGGTTCGGTGGAGAAGGAATATGAGCGGACGATTTCGACGCGCCCTGAGCGGCGAGGCGCTGGCGACGCCGCCCATCTGGCTGATGCGCCAGGCGGGTCGCTACCAGCGTTCGTATCAGGCGCTGCGCGCGAAGCACTCGTTCGAAGCCCTGTGCCGGGAGCCGGAACTGGCCGCGGCGGCGACGCTCGCGCCCATCCGTGAATTTGATTTTGACGCCGCAATTCTGTTCAGCGATCTGCTGTTCCCGCTCCAGGCGCTGGGGTTCGGCCTGAGCTACGCGACGGGCGGGCCGAAACTCGATCAGACCCTGACGCCCGCCCTTTGCCAGGGGCTCCGGTCGACCGACGATGCGCTGCCGCATTTGTTGTTTCAGCGTGACGCGATGGCGGCCGCGCGCGCCGCCGTGCCCGCGGATCGGACGCTGCTCGGATTTGTGGGCGGGCCGTGGACGCTGTTCGTCTATGCGATGGAGGGCACGCACGCGGGGGCGCTCGCGCGGTCGAAGAGCGGGGAAGGCATGTATGCGTCGCTTGCCGCGCGCCTGGTGCCGCTTCTCATTGAAAACATCCGACTGCAGTTGGCCGGCGGCGCCGATGTCGTGATGATCCTCGACACAGCCGGCGGCGAGCTGCCGCCCGCGATGTTTCGGCGTCTGG
>SCUN01000244.1 GCA_004297655.1 Acidobacteriota bacterium
AGCTGATCGGTCGAGCCGAACAGCTGCACCGCGTGACCGATCACATCGACGCGCTGCCGCCGATCGTGATGTTCCGCCTGCGCAACATGACCGCCATCGACGCGACGGGATTGAAGGCACTCGAAGACGCCGCCGCACGGCTCCGCGCGAGCGGGCGCGCGACGATCTTCTGCGGCGCGCCGTCGCAGCCGGCGCAGGTCATGCAGCGGTCGGGATTCTTCCAGCACGTCGGCGCCGAGAACATCTGCGCCAACGTCGACGCGGCGCTCGTGCGCGCCGCCGAACTCCGCGCTCAGCGGCTGACGAAGACGGGCTGAGTCCAGGCCATCTTCGCGTTCGACTCGAACACCTTCGCGCGCACGTACTTCTCGTCGCCTTTGAACTGGTACACGGCCGGGTTGGCCGTCGATTCGGCCAGGACCTTCCCGCCCGCGCCGATGAACTCGGTCCGATAACGGCTGAACGTCGTCGCTTTGATCGACACCGTCAGACCCGCCGGCGTCGCCGCGATGTCCGTCAACTCGACGCCGGTCGAGGCGTAGAAATCGCCGCGCCGGATGGCGGCGAGGATGTCGGCTTCCGTGAGCTTCGGCGCGCGGACGTAGATCCATCCGCGGTTGGGCGCGGCCGACGCGGGATCCGCCAGATGCTCCGGCTTGAAATGATGCGCGTCGTCGTCGGCGATCGCGAACAGGCGCTTGCCGGCGGTGAGCGCCACGTCCCACATGGCCTCGGCCGACGGCGTGCCGCCGCCCCCGGCGTTGTTCACCTGCGGGTGCCCGTTCCAGATCTCCACGAGCGTGGCGTTCTCGACGCGCGCGAGGTCCTCGCCCGAGAGCGCCCAGCCGAAATTCGGATGGTTGATCTGCGCGATCGCGCCGGTCTCGTGCACCAGGTTCACGTCGCGCTGCAGCACTTCGAAGATCGTCGGCAGCGACACCGGCATCACGACCTTCTTCGCGCCGATCTGATTCACATGCACCGGCTTGCCCTGCGAACGGCCGGTCACTTCCTGCCCGGGTATCAGGAGAAACTGCTCGTCCCGCCCGAGGATCGCGTTGAGCGGCGCGGGATCGGTCAGATACTCGTGATCGGTGATCACGAGAAACTGATAGCCATGTTCGCGATACCACGCTGCCACGTCGATGGGCGTGTTTTCGCCGTCACTGTTTAACGTGTGGGTATGCGTGTTTCCGCGATACCAGTGCCACGACGCCTGGGCATTCAAGTCAGACGTCACAAATATGAAGTCACAAACAAGGAGCGCGCTGACGATCGCCAACTGTCTCTTCATCTCCAACCTCACATGTGACGTGTGATTTGTGACGTATGACTTGAACTGCGATCAGTATTCCGCGGGCGGTTCGATGACCGCCGCCGGCGTTGGGCCGGCATCGGCTCTTCCACTGCCGGCCAATCGACTGATCGCGCGGACCGCCATGTCGTGGTCGCACATGATCTGACAGGACAAGCGCACGCCCGTCAAGCCGCGCGCGGTGAGCGCGTTGCGCTCCGCGACGGTCATCGTCGACGGCTCGCCGCTGACGAACTCCACGCGGCAGGTCGTACACCGCGCCCGCCCGCCGCACGCATGCAGCTGATCGATCTTCGCGTCCTGCTCTAATGCCAGGACAAGGCGCTTCGGCGCAGGGATTTCAAACGAACCAACGTTCTCAACAGTCAGTGTGGGCACAGAAAGAGTGTAATCTCCACGGCCCTCCAAGGTTGACCGTTCTTACGCGTATCGCCGCTTGATGGTGGGTATCAGATACTCGCGAAACGCCGATTCGAACCGGTATTTCGGGTGGAAGCCCCAGTCACGGCGCGCGGCGGAATCATCGACATCGGCCGGCCAGGAATCGACGATGCCCTGGCGTTTGGTGTCCACGGCGTACGTGATGGCGGCGCCTGGAAATGCGCGCTTCACTTCGGCTTCGACGTCGGCCGCCGACGGGGCAAATGCGCCGAGGTTGTACGACGTCAACGTGAGCGATGCGCGCGGCGCCTTGGACAGCGCGATGAGCGCGTCAACGCCGTCGGGCATCGCCATGAACGGGATGCGCGTGTCCGGCCGCACGAAACACGCGTACGATTCGCCCTTCGCCGCCGCGTGGATCATCTCTGGCGCGAAATCCGAGGTGCCGCCCGACGGCACCGTCATCGCCGAGATCAGGCCCGGGAACCGCACGCCGCGAAAATCCACCTGGCCGCTGTGTTCCGCCGACAGCTGCTTGTAGTGGCGCGCGTAGTACCGGCCGAGCTGCTCGCAATACAGCTTGTTGCAGCCGTACATCGTCGTCGACTCGGTGAACTGGTCTTCCTTGACTTTGCCGGCCGCCGCCTTGGTCTCGCGCGTCAGGCCGTAGACGGCGATCGATGACGGATACATGAAGACCACCGGCCGGCCGTGCGAACTCGACTGCTGCTGCGCGAACTCGAGGAGGTTGAGCGTGCCGCCGACGTTCACTTCGTGCGCGGCGAGCGGCGAGAACTCCGAACGCGTGGACAGCAAGGCCGCGAGGTGGAAAACCAAGTCGATCTCGAACTCCGAAAGCAGCCGCTCGATGAGCGTGCGATCCATGATCGAGCCCGTGATCTCGCGCTGAACGTGCTTGGCGAGACTCGCGTCGAGCGGCGCGAGGTCGATCGTGACAATCGACCGGGAACCGTCGGCCGCGAGCTGATGGATGAGGCCGTGGCCGATTTCGCCGCCG
>SCUN01000245.1 GCA_004297655.1 Acidobacteriota bacterium
AATGCGGTTGAACTTCAGCTCCAGCACCTTCGCCATCGTCGCGATGAGCAGCGTCTTGGCGAGCCCCGGGACGCCGATGATCAGCGAGTTGCCGCCGACAAACAGCGACAGGAGCACCTGGTCGAGCACCAGTTCCTGGCCGACGATCATCTTGCGCAGTTCGAGCAGGATCTGGCGCCGCCCGGCGTTCATCTTGTCGGCGAGGGCGATGTCGTCAGCGGATGTGATGTCTTGCGAGGTTGTCGTCACGTGTGTCTTCTCCTAGTGCGTGAAACCGTAAATGATCCAATTGACGCCAATCTGATAGGCCTGATTGGTGTCGCTCACCGGATTGAATCCGGTGGCCGAGTACTCCCAGTACTCCGAGATGTCGGTGTTGTAGTTGATGATCGCCAGCAGCCGCTTCTTCGGATCGTTGTCTTCGTAGATGCCGCGGAAGATCGGCCGGCCCTGGTCGTACATGTTGTGCACGACATCGAACGACGGCACGTCGAAGAACGAGTGGAATAGCGGGTTGGCGATGTCGAGATCCATGAACTTGGCATCCGGCAGCACCTGCTTCATCGATTGCTCGAAGTAGGGCCAGTCCTGGTAGTGGAAGTCGTCGAAGATGACCATGCCGCCCTTCTGCAGGTAGGCGCGGAAGTTCGAGGCTTCCTTCTCGTTCACCGTCCAGTACCCGGGCTCCGCCATATAG
Organism: Acidobacteriota bacterium; assembly: GCA_004297655.1. Lineage (GTDB taxonomy): Bacteria > Acidobacteriota > Vicinamibacteria > Vicinamibacterales > SCN-69-37 > SCUN01. The sequence continues at coordinate 698 of SCUN01000245.1, forward strand.
ACGATCGGGTATTTGAAGATCTCCGGGTCGTCGAGTGTGAGGATCTGCGTCGTGTCCTCTCGCACGTCGGCGTTGGTCACGAACTTGACGATCTGCAGGAAGTGCTGCTCGCCGATCGGGTAGTCGTGCGCCCACGCCGGACCGCCGCGGCCGAAGCCCGACGTGTAGCGCAGCCGCACGAAAGCCCAGCGGCCGTCGTACTTCGCGCGCTGCGACCCCGGGTCGTACTGGATGTTCTGCTGGCCGCCGCGGTTCCTCTGCGCATAGGCGCCGGCCGTCGCCGCGGCGACGATCACGAGTACGGCTGTCGCACGTTTCAGCATGATCACGCCAGTCCTTTCGCGCGCCGGAACGCCCATTCTGTCCCGATGATTCCCAGGAACAGCAGGAAATTCACCGGCATGTCCCACAGGTCGCGCTCGTCCACCACCGTGACGCCACGGCCGGAGTAGCTGATCGCCTCGGCCAGCGCCGCGGTGTCGTTCGCCGCGTAGTACCGCCCGCCGGTCTCCTCCGCGAGCCGCCGCAGGAGCGGCGCGCGCATGCCGGCGTCGAAATACTCGGACACGCTCGGCGCCGCCAGAAACGACAGCGACGCGGCACCCAGATCCTCGGCGGCGCGCGCCGCGCCGACGCGCACCTTGAATTCGCCGTTCTCGGACGGCGTGAACACGCCCTTGTATTCGCCCGGCTTCGCGACCGTCCAATCGAGCGGCACGTCCTCGACCTTGCCGCTCGGCAGCGTCACGTGGGCGACCGCGGACGCGTCGTTCACGGGCGCGTACTCCTTGTCGCGGACCTCGGCGACGAGCGTCACCGGCTGCCCCGGCTCCACCGTGTCCTGCGAGGCGCTCATTTCCACGCGATCCGGCACGTCGTCAACCAGCCACCGCAACAGCCGCCGCCAGAACGTCCGATGCGTCGTGTCCTCCACCGCCATCGACGCGTGCATGCGCCACAACCAGGCGTCCTGCACCGAGAACGCGATCGCCTTGCCGCGGCCGTACCGCTGGTAAGACAGGATCGGGCGCTCGGTTCTTCCTTCGTCAGCGCCGTTCAGCAGCGTGGTCGCGCCGGCCTTGACCTTCGAGATCCGGTTGACCGTGCTCAGTTCGGGTAACTTCGCCCACCGCTCGGGTGACGGCTTCTCCGCCTCATTGATCTGCGTCGCGGGATGCTCGAGGCCTTCGCGGGTCGGCTCGATCGAGATCGACGCGAAGTACTCGGCCGCCTGCTCCAGGCCGGGCGTCAGCACCACCGGCAGCACCTCGCCGACCGGCGTGCCGGCCCAGCCGCCTTCGGAAAACGCCTTGCGGCCGCCGAGCATGAGCAGGCCGCCGCCGCGTACGTTCACGAATTCCGCGATCATCTTCAATTGATCGGCCGTGAACGCGCTCGCCGGCACGCTGCCGAGAATGATCGACCGATACGCAAACAACTCGGCGCGCGTCGTCGGAAACCCGCCGAAGAGTTCGTTCTCGTCGTCGACGCCAAGGCGCAGGTACTTCTTCTCGTTCGTGCGCTGGAGCAGCACGACCTGCACGTTCTCGTCGCCTTCGAGCGCCTGGCGGATGAACTTCGCTTCGAACCGCGGCTCGCCCTCGTAATAGAGAACCTTCTCGTGACGGTCGTAGACCTCGAGCCGGCTCGCCCGCACGTTGTTCTGCTTGACGACCTCAGCGGGCTGTTCCGGAATCCGGAACTGGAATGTCTTCAGCCCCGCTTCCGGCGCGGTGAAGTGCATGCGAAAGGTGCTGGACTCGCCGTCGCGCGGCAATGTGATGGTTTCCTGCGCGATGATGCGGCCGTCGCTCTCGACGTTGAGCGGCACCTTCTGCCCGGCGTAACCGGTCTGCATCACGACCACATCCACCACGAGCGCCGTGCCCTTCAGCACGCGCCGCGGCGTGTCCACGCGCGAGATCTGCACGTCGTGCCCCAGCCGTTCCTGGCCGATGCCGATCGTAAAGACCGGAATGCCCTGCGCCTTGAGCTGGCTGAGCGAATCCTCGAACGTCGTGTCGGCCGTGTCGGCGCCGTCGCTGAGCACGAGCAGACCCGAGAGCGGCAGACCGCTCAGCTCGTCGCGCGCGCGATCGAGCGCATCGCCGAGCCGCGTCGACGTGCCGTCGAGCGTGAGGCCCGCCGAGTTCTGCACGCGCTCGGCGTTGGTCGCAAACTTGAACTGGCGCACGGCGAATCGCTTCGTGAGCTCCGCGAGCATCGGACTCTCGGCCGCGGAGAAGTTCTTCTTGATGAACTCGCCGCGCGGCTTGCCGTCCTGATCGGGGATCTGCATCGAGCGCGAGTCGTCCACGAGCACGCCGAGAAAGTTCTGCTGCGGCACGGCCGCCTTGAGAATGATCGCGGGGCGCGCGAGACAGAACAGCACCACGGCAAAGGCCGCCAGCCGGAGGCCGATCAGGATCGCCCGATCGCGTCCGCGCGCCTGCCGGCGCACCCGCCGGTACGTAAGAAGGGCGAATGCGACGCCGAGGGCCACGACGACGAGCGCCAGCCACGCGCTGCGCGAGATTCCCCAGACGAATGTGCCCTGCTCGAAGACCAGTCTTTGGTACTTGAACAGGAACTCGAAGATCGACGCCAGCGGTGTGCCCTCGGGGATTTGGACGTGCCGGATTCTAACTCAGTGTTTCTTTCGCCCTGGCCAGGATGTCACTCGTCCCAGCCGCCAAACCGCCCTGCGCCATTTCCGGACGGCCGCCTCCGCGTCCGCCCATCGCCGCCGTCGCGTCCTTCATCCATGCGCCGGCATCGAAACTGACGTCCGCCGACCGTGCGACCACGACTGGCACAGGACTGCCTTCCCCCGTCAATACGACGATGAACCCGGGTACGCTCACCACGGCGGAGGCCAAAAACTTGATGGCCGCCGCATGCCATCCCGGCTGGTCGCGAACGACCACCCGCCCCACCCGGCCGGCGACCGCCGTTTCGCGGAGTTCCCCGGCGAGCCGCGCCGTCACCTCTTCCTGCAACTGCTTGACCTGCCGCTTCTGGTCCTTGATCTCAGCCGCCATGCGCGCCACCGCATCAGGCAGCTCGGCGACGCCGATCGACAACCCGCGCGACACGGCCGTTGTGACGTCCCTGAGCGCGTTGTAGCCGGAGAGCGCCCGACCGCCGCACAGAAACGAGAGGCGCGTGCCGCCCTTGAAGCGCTCGGCGCCGCTCACCACGATGATGCCGATCATCCCCGTGCGGGCGACGTGCGTGCCGCCGCAGGCCGACAGATCGAAATCGGGAACCTCCACGAGGCGTAAGACTCCCGACCGCTGGGATTCCTTCCGCAGGGGCATCGCGGCGGCTTCCGCCTCGGTCGCGTAGCGGATGACCACGCTCCGATCGTCCCAGACCACGCGGTTCGCCTCGAGCGCGGCGCGCTCGATCTCGGCGGCCGACACCTCGCGCGCGAGATCGATGGTCGAACTCGCCGTCCCCATGTGAAAGCTCACCGTGCGCACGCCGAAGAGCCGATCGAAGGCGGCCGACAGCACGTGTTGCCCGGTGTGCTGCTGCATGTGGTCGACGCGGCGCACGCGATCGATTTCGCCGTGCACTTTGTCGCCGACGGCAAAGGCCGGCGCGCCGGACATCACGTGCACGACGTCCCCGGTCGCCTCATCGTCAATGACATCGATGACGGCACGTTCATTCAAGGTACCGACGTCGTGCGGCTGGCCACCGGACGTGGGATAGAACGCCGTGGCCTCGAGCCGAACGTGCGCCGCGCCGTCCACCATCGCTGACGCGGTGACGGTGGCGTCGAACGACAACAGGAAGGAGTCTTCGTAGTAGAGCCGTTTCATGGTGATTCCGCGGGGATCTCGAAATAGAACCGCGCGCCGCCGAGGCTGCCGGCGTCATGGCCGATCGCGCCGCCGTGCGACTGGATGATGCCGTAGCTCACCGAGAGACCAAGGCCCGTGCCCTCGCCGACGGGCTTGGTCGTGAAGAACGGCTGAAACAAGTTGGCTTCGTGCTCGGGCGACACGCCCGGACCGCTGTCTTCGACCTCGAGGCGGACACGGCCGTCCGGCGTATCGAGCGTCCGCAGCACGATGTGCCGCACGGCGTTCCGCGACGGGTTGTTCAAGACCGCGTATTCGGCGTTCGTGAGGAAGTTCAACGCGACCTGCTGGATCTCGGTCGCGACCGCGTGCGCGGTCTTCGTCGAGCGATCCGACAATTCGAACAGAATCGCGTTCTCCTCGAACCGGCGCCGCCACATCTCCGACAGCCACGAGACCGTGTCGGTGAGGCGAATCGACGTCGGACCGGCGGGCTGTTGCCGCGTGAAGCGCGACAGGTTGCGGATGATCGTGCCGGCGCGTTCGCTCTCCCGCTGGATCACGGCGAGATCCGCGCGCGCCTCGGCCGGCAGGTCGGGCCGCGCCGACATCACCTGCGAGAATCCGAGAATCGCCTGCAGGGGATTGTTGATCTCGTGCGCCACGCCGGAGACGAGCACGCCGATGGCCGCCAGCCGCTCCTGGCGCACGACCTGGCGCTGCAGCTCACGCACGCGCGTGATCATGTCGACCATTGACTGCTGCATGGCGTCAAGCTCGCGCGACGCCATCGGCTGAAGCGGCGGCGTGCTGAGGTCGCCCGCCGTCACGCGCGCGGCGATTTGCTCGAGCGTCCGGACGCTCTTCAGCCAGCGCGACACGAACCACCAGAGCGCGCCCACCGACAGGAGGTACCACCAGCCGGCGTTGAAGACGTTGCGCTCGAACATCGGCGTCAGCGTTTCCCACGCCAGGCGGCGCGGCAGACCGATCACAAGTTTCCATCGGCCCGTGGGGTCGACCGCCGAGCCGTACGCGCGACCCGTGCCGTCGGGATCCTCGTGACGTCCATCAGGCGGCACGGTCTCGAACGTGGTCGCCGAGATCAGCGCCTGAGGCCCGTGCGCCTTGATGATCTTGCGCTCCGCGACGTCGAGCAGAAACACCGCGCCATCGTCGGGCACCGGCATCGCGGCGGCGACGCGATCGATCGTGTCGAGCCTGGGCGGGTCGCCCGCGGCGAGAATCGCCGACGTCGCGGCGATGCGGGAACTGTCGGCGAAGCGGTCCATCTGCTCGCGAAACGACGCGCGACCGGAGATATAGACCGCGATCAGGAACAGCGCCAGCATGAACATGGCGCCGATGACGATCTGCGGACGAGACGCGCGAGCCACCGCGCTGATTCTATGCGGTCAACGGGTCGGGCACGCCGGCTTCTTCGAAGCCTCGAGCGCGCAAACGGCAGCTGTCGCAGTGCCCGCAGGGCCCGCCGTCGGGGCGCGGATCGTAGCAGCTGTGCGTCAGCGCATAGTCCACCCCCAGTTCAATCCCGAGACGAATGATGCCCGCTTTCGATAGTTGCAGAAGCGGCGCGTATACCCGCAACGGTCGTCCCTCGACGCCGGCTTTCGTCGCGAGGCTGGCCAGATACTCGAACGCCGCGATGTACTCGGGCCGGCAATCGGGATATCCCGAGTAATCGAGCGCGTTCACGCCGATGACGATGCGCTCGGCGCCGACGACTTCGGCCCAGCCGAGCGCGAGCGAGAGGAAGACGGTGTTGCGCGCCGGCACGTAGGTCGACGGAATGCTCGCGTCATCGAGCGCCCGGTCCTTCGGGATCTCGCTCGTGCCGACGAGCGACGACCCGCCGAACGCTGCCAGGTTGACGTCCATCTCGACGTGCTTCACGAAGCCCAGGGCGGAGGCCACGCGCCGCGCCGCCGCGAGCTCCGCCGAATGGACTTGTCCGTATTTCACGGTGAGACCGTAGAGTTCCCACTTCTCGCGCCGCGCCATCGCGGCCGCCGTCGTGGAATCGAGTCCGCCGGAAAGGAGCACAACGGCTTTCACAGGCGACTCGTCGAGATAACCAGATCGCCGATCATACGCCTCGCGCCTGGGGATCCCAGACGTACTTGTGCTGCTGCAGTTGGAGCCGCACGGGCAGATGGTCGTCGAGCATCCACTTCGCCAGATCGGCGGGCGCGAGCACACCGTGCACCGGTGAGAAGAGCACCGCTTCGACGCGCGACGCGAGGTCGTGATCGCGCACGACCGTGCGCGCGTACTCGTAGTCGGCGCGGTCCTTGATGACGAACTTCACTTCATCATGCGGACGGAGGGCGTCGAGATTCGGCCAGTGCATCTTCGCCGCCTCGCCGCTACCAGGGCACTTCACGTCAACAATGGCGACAACCTCAGGCGGTAGCTCGCTGATCGGCAGATGTCCGCCGGTTTCCACGAGCACTTCGTGGCCGGCCGCAACGAGCTTCTGCATGAGCGGAATCACGTCACGCTGAAGCAGCGGCTCCCCGCCGGTGATCTCGACGAGCGGGCAGCGCAGCTGCTCCACAGCCGCGACGACCTCGTCGACCGACATCTTCTTGCCGCCGGTGAAGGCGTAGGGCGTATCGCACCACGAGCAGCGCAGGTCGCACGCGGTCAGGCGCACGAACGCGCACGGGCGGCCCGTGTGCGTGGATTCGCCCTGCACCGACACATACAGCTCGTGAACGACCAGCATCGAATCTCCAATGATATCGTCGCCTCATGGCCGGCGATATCCGGATCGGCACGTCGGGCTGGCACTACCCCACCGGCAAGGGCACCTGGAACGGCCCGTTCTACCCGAAGACACGCCCGCGGGGCTTCGACGAGCTGCGGTTCTATGCGGAGCGTTTCGACACGGTCGAGGTCAACGCCACGTTCTACCGCCAGCCCGAAGCCGGGATGAGCCGCAAGTGGCTCGAGCGCACGCCGGCGTCCTTTCTCTTTTCCATCAAGCTCTTTCAGAAGTTCACCCACCCCGACATGTTCCTGAAGCGCCCGGGCGCCACCGACTGGGACGTCACGCCCGGCGATCTCGACGCCTTCCGTGCCGGCCTCGATCCGATCGCCGCGGCCGGCCGCCTCGGCGCGCTGCTCGTTCAGTTTCCGTCGAGCTTCCACAACGAAGAGCCCACGCGCGAGTACCTCCGCTGGCTCCTTGACGCCTTCCGGGACTACCCGCGCGCGGTGGAACTGCGGCACGAGTCGTGGCGCGACTCGACGCTCGTCAACGAACTCGGCGCGTGTCGTGTCCTTCAGGACGAACCTTTTTCAGAGTTCCAGGGTTCCAGGGTTCCGGGGTTCCGGGGTTCGCTTGTGTACGTCCGGCTCCACGGACGGAACAAGGCGAACTGGTGGGAACACGAGAATCCTGAAGACCGTTACAACTACCTCTACTCGGCCGAAGAGTTGCAG
>SCUN01000246.1 GCA_004297655.1 Acidobacteriota bacterium
GCCCAGCACGGAGCTGGGCATGACGATGGGCGCGATCAACGGCGCGCTGACGCTGGACATGGCGCTGAGCGCGCTCGAGCGGAACGGCCACGGCAAGATCCTCGCGACGCCGAAGGTCACCACGGCGAACAACCACGAAGCCGAGATGACCCAGGGCGTGCAGATCCCGATTCAGGTCGTCTCGAACAACACCGTGACGGTCACCTTCAAGGACGCCGCGCTCAAGCTGCTGGTCAACCCGCAGATCACGGCGGCCAACACCGTGATCATGCAGATCTCGCTCGAGAACGCCACGCCGGACTTCTCGCGATCGATCAACAACATCCCGCCGATCGACACGCAACGCGCCGTGACGCGCGTCATGGTCGCCGACGGCGCCACCACGGTCATCGGCGGCATCGTCGTCAGCCGCGAGCAGGCGTCGACCGACAAGACACCCGGCCTCAGCAAGATTCCGCTGCTCGGCTGGCTCTTCAAGCACGACACGCTCGCCTCCGAGAGCCGCGAGCTGCTCATCTTCATCACGCCCCGGATCATCAGGAGCACGCCATGAACACGCGCAGACTGATGGCGGCGTCCGTCCTCGCACTCTCGGCGACCGCCTGTTCGTCCTTTCTCACCAAGCAGACGACGAGCTCGTACCTGATCCTCGACTCGTTGCAGGCGTCCACGGGCCGCGAGCCCGACAAATTCACCGGCAACCTCGCCTCCGACGTGCTGACCTTCGTGAAGAAAGACGACGGAACCGGACGCCAGGTGCTCGTGCCGACGATCTTCGCCGACAACATGCTCGTGACCTTCAGCCTCGGCATGAAGGACCCGGGCGTGGTCGGGACGCCCAACGCGCCGTCGACGACGAACTTCGTCACCGTCACGCGGTACCACGTGCAGTTCATCCGGTCGGACGGCCGCAACACCGAGGGCGTCGACGTGCCGTACGCGTTCGATGGCGCGATCACCGCGACGGTCGGCGCCGATGGCGCGCGGGCCACGATGACGCTCGTGCGCGTGCAGTCGAAGAGCGAAGCGCCGCTCAAGGCGCTTGTGGGCGCGGCCGGGGCGATTTCGACGATTGCTGAGATCACCTTTTACGGCAAGGACCAGACCGGCCGGGAAGTGACGGTGGTCGGCAAGATCTCTGTGAACTTTGCGGACTGGGGAGACCCGGCATGACATCTGGTTATCGGGCTATCGGCGATCGGGTTATTGGAATCGGGCTATTGGGGCTATTGGCTATTGGCCTGGTCTCGTGCCGCGTGGGAAAAGTGACGGAACCGGACCTCGCGGGGCCGTCGGGCTTCGGCGTCTCGCTGGGTATCTCGGCGTCGCCGGATCTGCTGCAGCGAGACGGGCGCACGACCTCGACGGTGACGATCTCGGCCTTCAACGGCGCGTCGAAGCCGATGCCGGGTCTCGGACTGCACCTCGATCTGCGACTTGAAGGCGGGACCGGCGGGCTCGGCACGCTCTCGCAGCGCGATATCGCCACGGGCGCGGACGGGCGCGTCGTGGTGACCTACACGTCGCCCTTGCCGGCGCCGCTCGGGCAATCCGACGAGGCGACCGTGCAGATCATCGTGACGCCGGTCGGCACAAACGCCGCCAACACGACGGCTCAGGCCATTTCGATCCGTCTCACGAGTCCCGATCAGGCCGGCGGGCCCACCGCGTCGTTCGTCGCGGCGCCGCGTTCGCCGAAAGTCGGCGACACGATTCTCTTTGACGCGAGCACCTCGATCGCCTCGCCTGGAAACACGATCACGTCCTGGGCGTGGGATTTTGGCGACGGCAACGCGAGTCCTCGGGTGCCGTACGTGACCTCGAGCGGCCCGACCATCACCCACGAATACAACAAGTCCGGCACCTTTTCGGTCGGGCTGACGGTGATCGACAGCGCCGGGCGGCGCGCCAACGCCACGCTCACGTTGGTTCTGCAGTAGAGGCCCCTCGATGTCCACGACCGCTGCCTCCACGAACGGACAGGCCGGATTCGGCGTCATCGCCGAGCGATTTCGCCGCGCGGGCCAGGCCGAACGCGCGGTCGCGCTGTGCCGCGAAGGACTCGAGAAGTTCCCGGATCTGCTGTCGGCCCGCGTCACGCTCGGCTGGGCGCTGCTCGACCTCGGGGAATTTCAGGAGGCGTTTTCCGAACTGCAGACCGTCCTGAAGCGAGCGCCGGACAATCTCGCGGCGATCCGCGGGCTCGCGGAATTGCACGAGAAGGGCATCGGTGTCGAAGCCGACACGGTGATGGAGGCCTCCTCGGAGCCGGAACCGGACGGCGACCTGGACCCTGTCGTCGAGCCCGATCTTCCGGCCTATGAAGCGCCAACGATCGAATCGCCGCAGTTCGAGATCGAAGACGTCATCGACTCGGGCGAGAGCGATCCGATGTTCGATCTGTCGGGCCTGTTGGACCCGGACGAGCCGGCCCAAGCGGCCCAGCCGGCCCAGCCGGCACCCGAGCCGCCGCGCCCCGTCTCGCTGTTCGAGCGAGCGCCGCTGGCCCTGCGCGATGAGACCGACGCGTCGCGCGTCAACGAGCTGCGCGATTGGCTCGACCGCGTCCAGGCGCGCCGAACCGGGTCGATGTCAGAATATGTAGCGGGTTGACTCACTCGCTGACGACTGCAACATACGACGCCCGCCTGGCCCGCCTGAGGGGCCGCCTTGCCGCTCCCGGCGCCCAGGCCCTCATCGTTACCAACCTGAACAACATCCGGTATCTCACCGGCTTTGCCGGCTCGGCGGGCGCGCTGGTCCTCTCGCTCGATCGCTGCGTCCTGCTCGTGGACGGCCGTTACGAGGAAGTCGTCCGTGCCGGTCAGACCGCTGGCGCGATTGCGCCCGTCGATGTCGCGAGGGTGCGCAAGTACGACACCGCGATTGTCGACCACGTCGTGGCTGGTGGATGGACGGTCGTCGGTTTTGAGGCGGACCACACGCCGGTCTCGCAGTTCCGGCGTTGGTCCGAGGGGCTCGGGTCGGTCGAACTGAGGCCGACGTCGGATCTGGTCGAGTCCGCCCGGGTCGTCAAGGACCCGACAGAGATCCGGATTCTGCGGGACGCGGCGAGCCGGCTGAGCGACGTGGCCCGCCGGATCGGGGAGTGGGTCGCCGTTGACCGGACCGAGCTCGAGATCGCCGGCGATGTCGACCGGGCCCTGCGTCAGGCGGGCTTCGAGAAGCCGGCCTTTGACACCATCGTCGCGTCGGGGCCCAACACGGCCTATCCCCATGCGCGACCGACAGATAGGCGCGTTCGAAAAGGCGACCTGGTGTTGCTGGACTTTGGGGGCGTCTTGGAAGGATACTGCGTGGACTTGACCCGGATGGCAGGCGCCGGCCGGGTCGGTGCGGAGGCTCTGTCCTTATTCAGGGCCGTTCGTGAAGCGCAAGAAGCGGCGATCGCGGCCGTTGCCCCCGGGGCGATGACGACCGAGGTTGATGCCGCGGCTCGGCAAGTACTTGCGCATCAACAGCTTGGAAGCGCATTCGTCCATGGCACGGGTCATGGGTTGGGCTTGGATGTGCACGAGGCGCCGCGGGTGGGTCCTGGAGATCCCTCCGAGGCGGTTCGGCTGGAATCTGGCATGGTCGTGACGATCGAACCGGGGGCGTACGTGGTCGGCCTCGGCGGTGTCCGGCTGGAGGACGATGTGCTGGTGACGACAGAGGGGCGGGAGGTGCTGACGACCGCGCCGCGCGATCTCCTGATCGTCTGACTCCTATGAATCTGGACGACATCAAAGACATCCTGAATCTCGTCCGCGAGCACGAACTCGCGGAGTTTGAATATGAGCGTGACGGGCTGAAGCTCCGCATCCGGAAGGCGGGGCAGGAAGTGGTGTACGCGCCCGCGCCGCCCGTGGCGGTGGCGGCGCCGG
>SCUN01000247.1 GCA_004297655.1 Acidobacteriota bacterium
CGGAATGGACGGGTCGGGGCTCGGCCCGTTCACGTTGGGAATGTGCTCGAAGTCCGTGTCGTTGGCGTTCACGGAGCGATTTGGCGGGAGGCCGCTCATCGACGACACCGCGGTGACGCCCGGCAGCCGGCCGAGCCCCTCCTCGAGACGCGTCATGAAATCGATGCGCTGCTGCGGATTGTAGGTCGCGCCCGGCAGCACGACGCCGAACGTGACGAGTTGCGACCGGTTGAATCCGGCGTCGACGTGCAGGAGGTTCGACAGGCTCTTGACGAGCAACCCCGCTCCGGCCACGAGCATCACGGCCAGCGTGACTTCGGCGACGACGAGCGATCCGCGCACAAGTTTCTGAAGCCGCCCGCCGGTCGCGCGGGTGCCGTCGCGCAACGTCGTGATCAGGCGGCGCCCGATGCTGAAGAGCGGCGCGAGGCCGAAGACGAACGCCGTGCCCACGGCGAGCAGCAGCGTGAAGATGAGCACCTTCCAATCGAGCGAGATCTCGGCGGAGCGCGGAATCGCGTCCGGATTGACGTTGAGCAATCCGCGAAGCGCCAGCCAGGCCAGGCCGACCCCGACGACGGCGGCCAACAGCGACAGCAAGAGCCCTTCGACGACGAACTGCGAAAAGAGCCGGCTGCGCGCGGCCCCGAGCGCGGTGCGCACCGCGAACTCCCGCTGCCGCGATTCCGCGCGCGCGAGCAGCAGGTTCGCCAGGTTCGCGCAGGCGATCAGCAGCACGAACCCGACCGCGCCCTGTAACACCAGCAGCGCCGTTCTGGCGCCGCCGACGATGTCGGCTTTGAGCGGGTCGATGCGCAGCGTGTGGTTGTTCGGCTGCTTCGGGTCGTACCGGAAGATGTGCCCGGCGCCCGCGGCCGCGAAATCCGCCCAATGTGTCTGCATCTGCAGCAGATCGCTGCGCGCGGCTTCCGGAGTGACGCCGTCCTTCCGGCGCGCGACGACGTAGAGGAAGTGATTGCCGCGGCGGGTCGGCAGCGTGGCGGGATCGATCGTCAGCGGAATCCAGATCTCGATCTTGTTGTCGTGCACGTCATAGCCGCGCGGCATCACGCCGACGATCGTCGTCGACACGTTGTTCACGAGCACCTTGCGGCCCAGGATGTTGGGATCGCGGCCGTACTCGCGGCTCCACAGCTCCCACGAGAGGAGCGCGGTGCTCTCGGCGCCGACGCGGCTGTCCTGGTCCGTGAACCACCGGCCCAGGTAGGGCGGCACGCCGAGCGTCGGCATCAGGCCCGGGGTGACGAGGCCGCTCACCGGGCGCGATGGCCGCTCGGTATTGAGCGTGACCGATCCGGCCGAGAACCCGCCGACGCTGCTGAAACTGTTGTTGTGCTCGGTGAGCTCGATCAACTCGGGCGGCGACATCCAGAACTGCTGGAAACCCAGGCTGGGGAATTTGGTCGTGACGTACTCGAGCTGCTCCGCGTGCGGATACGGCAGCGGGCGCAGCAGGACGCCGTTGACGACGCTGAAGATCGCGGTGTTGGCGCCGATGCCCAGCGCGAGCGTCATGATCGTCAGCAGAAAGAAGCCGGGCTGCCGGCGGAATCCGCGAAGCGCGTAGCGCAGGTCTTGTTTCAAGTGGTCCATGAGGGCCTCATGCTGTCGAGCCTGATTAGACGAAGCGTCGCGGCGAAGCGTTGTGTGGCCTTGGCGGTAGACTGTCCGCGATGAGACAGTTCTCGCTCGCGCTCATTCTAGCGGCGGCCGCGTCCGTCGCGGCCCAACCCGCGCCGCTCGACATCGGGATCATCAACGCGCGGCTGATCAACGGCGTGCCCGGCATCGCGGGCGCCGCGAACGTCGGCGTCCGCAACGGCCGGATTGAAATGGTCGACGCCGCCGTCGCGCGCGGTGCCCGGCTCGTGATCGACGCTGGCGGCCAGGTCGTCGCGCCCGGCTTCATCGACGCCCACTCGCACGGCCTCGAGACGCTGGGCCGGCCCGACATCCGCGACGCCAAAGCGCTGCTCGCGCAGGGGGTGACCACGATCGTCGGCAACCCCGACGGCAGCGGTCCGGTGGATCTCGCGAAGCAGGCCGCCGATCTCGAGGCGAACGGCGGCATCGGCGTGAATGTCGCGCTGCTCATCGGACACGGCAGCGTGCGGAGCGCTGTCATGGGCGGGGCGAATCGCGCGCCCACCGCGGACGAACTCGAGCGGATGCGCGCGCTGGTTCGCAAAGGCGTCGCCGACGGCGCGTTCGGGTTGTCGAGCGGACTCTTCTACACGCCGGGCCGCTTTGCGACGACCGAGGAAGTGATCGACCTGGCGAAAGCGGCCGGCGGCGTCTACATGAGCCACATCCGCGACGAAGGCGACTACGCGCAGGGCGTCGTCGCGTCCGTCGATGAAGTGATCCGCATTGCTGACGAGGCGAAGGTGGTCGGCATCGTCTCGCACATGAAGGCGCTCGGTCCCGACAACTGGGGCAGGAGCAAGGACCTCATCGCGCACATCGACGCCGCGCGGCGCCGCGGCGTGAGGGTGTGGGCCGATCAGTATCCGTATGAAGCGTCATCGACCGGCCTCGGCGCGGCGGTCTTGCCGGATGCCGGCGCGGCGGCGTCGATTCGGGAGGCGCTGGCGGATCCGGCGAAGAAGGCGAAGCTCCTGGCCGATGCGAAGGAGAACATTCGCCGCCGCGGCGGCGCGCACTCGATTCAGATCGCGTCGGGCCGCGGCGCGGCGCCGGAGATGAACGGCAAGCGCCTCGACGACATCGCTGGGTCGCACGGCGTCACGCCTGAACAGATGGCGGTCGACATCGTGCTCGCCGGCGGTGCGTCGATCGTCTCGTTCAACATGAGCGAAGACGACATTCGCGCGATCATGCGCCAGCCCTGGACGATGACGTCGAGCGATGGCGCGCTGTCGCTGCCGGGGCCGAGCGTGCCGCATCCGCGCAATAACGGTGCGTTCGCGCGAAAACTGGGCGTCTACGTGCGCGAGCGCAAGGTGCTGTCGCTCGAGGAGGCGGTGCGATCGATGACGTCGCTCCCCGCGCAGGTCTTCGGATTCAAGGACCGGGGCGAACTGCGGACCGGCGCCATCGCGGACATCGTCGTCTTCGATCCGGCGACGATCGTCGATCACGCGACGTACGAGCGCCCGCATCAACTCTCAACCGGCGTCTCGTGGGTCATCGTCAACGGCGTCGTCGAATGGCGGAACGGCCAGCCGACCGGCGCCAGAGCCGGCGTCGTACTAAAGAGGTAGGCCCGGGCCGTATTTCTCGAGATACGGCTTCATGCGCAGCTTCTTCACCGTGCTGTCGGAGCTCATGTAGCGGACGCTGCCGAAGATCGGCCGCTCCGGCGCCCAGGGACGGTCGTAGCGTCCGAGCGTCCAGAAGTAGCCGGTGTAGGAATTGGGATCGCGGCCGTCGAGCGCGTGCCGATTCATGATTTCGATCATCGTCTCCAGCGCCTCTTCCGGAGACGCCGTCCACTCGAGGATCTTCTTGCCCCAGAGCATGCGCAGGTAGTTGTGCATCCAGCCCTCGCGCGTGAGCTCGCGCTGGGCCGCGTTCCACACAGGGTCGTGGGTGTCCGCGTTTTCGAACTCGGACTTGGAGTAGCGGTAGGCGCGCGCGTCGCGGCGGTGCTTGTCGAGTGTGGCGCGCGCCCAATCGGGCAGCGAGGCGTAGCGGTCGAAGTCGTTCGGTCGCTGCGCGCACATGTTGAAGCCGAGCTCGCGCCAGGTGATGAGCTGGTCGAGGAATCCTTCGGCATTTGGCGAGACGTTCCACCAGCCTTCGCGCTTGCCTCCGCCCTTGGCCGCCAGTTTGCGCGTCGTCCACTTCTCCGCGTTCATCACCGCGGTGAAGACGTCGTGCGCGCCGATGTGGCCGAAGTGCAGGTACGGCGACAGGCGGCTGGTGCCGCGGGTGGACGGCTGGTTGCGATCGTCGCCGTACTGGGGCAGCGCGTCGTTGATGAACGTCTGGAGTGCGCGCGCGGCCGCGTTGCCGCCACCTCGAGCCGCTGTTTTGGAGATGCCGTGGTCGATAGGCAGTGAGGAGAGCAGGCGCGCAGGTGATTCCAGTTCGGCGACGGGCGTGAATCGCCAGCGCTCCGCGATGTCGCGACTGACGCCGGCAAACCGGGGCAGGTCGTCAAAGCGCGGTTCTGCCGGGCGGTTCTGGATGTGTTCGCGAAATGACGTCTGGAGATACGCGCGGAACGAAGACGCCGTGAGGAAACACTTCGACGCCGCGCGCATGGGCACGATGCCGTTCGCATCGACGGCCTCGAGCCGCGCGTCGATCTGGGTTGAGGCCGCTGTGAGCATGCGCGGCAGGAAGAACGCGGGGTAGTCGTCGGCAACGACGGCCGAGGCACGGCGCGAGAGCGCTTTCAGGAGGCCCTTTCCGGCGCCCGCGGATCGTTCGACGAACGGCAGGTACGTGACCGGCGTCGCGGCAAACGCGCGCGCGTTGTCGGCCATGCCGTCGATGACGAACTGGTGCAGGCGGTCGCTGGCCCATCGGTATCCGGTTCGCAGGCCTTCGAGGACGACCAGCGGCTTCCGATGCTCGCGCGCGAGCTCGACCGCGCGGTCGAGCGCGAAGTTGCTGCGGGTCCGCCGCGCGGACGTCATCCAGTACAGAACGTAGTCGGCGTCCTGTCGAACGGGGCGATCGATGAGGATGCGCGTGCGATGCGGAATCACTCGGGCTTGTACTGCAGGGTGAGCAGTGACGAGATGCGGGGGCCGGCCGTCGTCTCGGGGCTCGACCCGCGACCGAACGCGCTGCTGTCGGCCATGCTGCTCATCGCGTACAGCGTGTGCGTGCGCGGGTCGAGGAAGATCTGGCGTGTCGGCGTGAGCAGGTCGACGCTCTGGACCGGCGTGATGGTCATCAGATCGACGCGCGCGATGTTGATGTAGCGTCCGCCCCAGAGCGCCGCGACCAGTTTCGTCTCGGGATCGTACACGATCGACGCCACCTGATCGCCGGCCGGGAACCGGCCCAGTTCCTTCCCGCTGAGGCCGTCGAGCATCTTGACGTCCTTGCCCGAGCTCACGAAGACGCGGCCGGACGCGGCATCGATCGCCATCGAAGAGAAGCCGTCGGCACGAAGCGGCCACGAGACGCTGACGCGACGCTCGTTGACGTCGATGACCTGGATCAGGTCGCGGTCGTAGAGCCGCACGAGCACGCGTTGACGCTCGGGGTCGGCCAGAACAAATGAGGGGTAGCCGTCGAGCGCGACCGTCGCGACCTGTTCGCCGCGTTGCCGCTCGGCGATGTGCACCGTGGTGGTGTTGCCGCGCACGTAATAGAGCTCGCTCTTCGTGGGCTCGAAGATCACGTTGAAGAGCGCCGGCGCGCTGAAGCTGCGCGCGATCTTCCGTGTGTTCACATCGAGCACGCGCAGCCGGCCTTCGTTGCGCGCGAGCACGTACAGCTCGCTGGTCCGCGGATCGAACGCCACGGCGCCGACCGGCGTGCGCTCCATCGGCCCGGTCACTTTCCGCCGAACGGCGTCCACCGCGTACACGCCGGTGCGCGACGACGAGAAGATGCGACCACTGGCCGCGTCAAAGACATGCGCATTCGCCGCATACCCAAGGCGTGTATGGTTCACCAGCCGATACGGCCCGCCCGCCGCCATCGCCGCCAAGAGCAGTAGGGGGACGTACCCCTTTTCCACAGGTTTCAACATGTTGGGGACAGGTCTCGACCTGTCCCCAACATGTTAGTCCTTGTGGAAAAGGGGTACGTCCCCCTAACCTCTACGGCATGAATCGCACTGCGATGGTGACGTTCCTGGCTGCTGCGGCGGCTGTGACAACTGTGGTTGCTCAGGATCGGCTGAAATTGATGCCGGGCTACGAGCAGTTTGCGAAGATGCAGCCGCAAATCAGCGGCGCGATCGTGCCGGGCACTATTACGAGCTCGTCCTGGACGGCCGACGGCAAGGCCATGGAATACACGCAGGCCGGCACGGTCTATCTCCTGGATCTCGCGACCGGAAAGAGCTCGCCCGTGCCGAATGCCGGCGCGGGTGGGAGAGCTCAGGCCGGGATCGTGCCCGGACGCGGCGCCGGCGCGGGTCGCGGGCAGAGCCAGGGCGGCATGGAGCAGGCGCAGCACGAGATGCCCGCCGCGCCGATGGCGGGCTGCCCGGCCGGCGGCGTGCCGCGCGGCCGTCAGGCTGAGTGTGCGATGTCGCCGGACGGCAAGTTCAAGGCGTTCTATCGCGCCCGCAATTTCTGGGTCGCGAACGCCGACGGCACCGGCGAAGTGCAAGTGACGACCGACGGTAGCGTCGAGAAGCGCATCAAGAACGGTTCCGGCAGCTGGGTCTACGGCGAAGAACTCGGCCAGACGACCGCGATCTGGTGGGCGCCGAACAGCCAGAAAGTCAGCTACTACCGGTTCGATGAAAGCCCGGTGAAGGACTTCTATCTCGGGATGAACCAGACGGGCATCCAGACCGCGCTCGACGTCGAGGCGTACCCGAAAGCCGGCGCGCCGAATCCCATTCCCGAAGTCTTCGTCTACGATCTCGCCGCCGGCGCCTCGAAGAAGCTCGACGTGCGCGACGGCCAGGCCTTCTCCAACGACGTCGTCGGCCACTACGTCTACGGCATGCGCTGGTCGCCCGACGGCACCGAGCTGCTCATGAACCGCACGAATCGCCGGCAGAACGTCATGGAACTCGCGGCCTGCAGTCCGGCCACGACCAAGTGCCGCGTGGTCGTCCGCGAGGAATGGCCGACCGGCTGGGTGGACAACACGCCGACGATGCGGCTGTTGAAGGATCAGAAGCGATTCATCTGGAGTTCCGAGCGCAACGGATTCAACAACTACTACCTCTACGACCTCACCGGCAAGGCGATCAACCCGATCACGAAGCTGGCGACCGCCGAAGCCGGCGCCATCGTGAAGCTCGACGAGGATCGGAACGTCATGTTCTACATGGCGCGCGACGGCGACAACTACATGAAGCTGCAGCTCCATCGCGTCAATCTCGACGGCACCGGCGATGTGCGCCTGACGGATCCGAAGTTCAATCACAGCGTCGGCGCCTGCAACGACGGCGCGGGCGGCGGACGCCGCGGCGGCGGCCCGGGCGGCGCGGCGCCGTCGTGCGGCATCTCTCCGGACAATCGCTACTTCGTTGACGTCTACCAGACGC
>SCUN01000034.1 GCA_004297655.1 Acidobacteriota bacterium
CAGAAGCGCCACGAATAGAGCCGCGCCGATGATGGACCACACGATGGGAAAGGACTCCCCGCCCACGCGCAGGACGAACGGCTCCGAGAGGTTGAGTTGACGCGCGACCCAAGGCCCGAGGAGCGCCCCGATGAAACCGAGGGCGGTCGACACGATCAGCCCGCCTCGTGCACCACCGGCGAGCGCCTTGCCGATGGCGCCGCAGACGGCGGCGATGATGATTAAGACGATCAGCGCTGGCAGTGTAAGAGTCATGACCCCATGAGTGTCGCTCTTCGCCGAGACGAACACTGTGCAAAAGAACACTCGTCCGCCAATGCGCGAGCCCGGCGCACCGCTGACCTGGGAGTGAACTTCGAGATCAGTCCGCCCTACGAGACCTTTGTTGACACTTCGATCGAGAGCCCGCTGCGCAGAAGATTCGACACCGGGCACTTGGCGTCGGCTTCCTTGACGAGCTTGTCGAAGCCGGCGGCGTCGAGACCCGTCAGGCCTTCGGCCGTCGCTTCGAGCTTGGACGACACGATCTTGATGCCCGCGTCGCCCTTGTCGGCCGTCACCGTGCACTTGACCGACGTCGACCTGGTCGTCGCGTTGGCGCGGCCGAGCGCGCCGGTCACGACCATCGCGAAACACGTCGCGTGCGCGGCGGCAATGAGCTCTTCCGGGCTCGTCGTGCCTTCCGGCTCGCCGATGCGCCGCGGAAACGTCACCTTCTGCGTAAACGCGCCGGTGCCCGCCGTCAGCGTGCCCGCGCCTTCCATGATCGAACCCTGCCAGTTGATCGTCGTCGAACGTGAAAACGTCATCGTTTCTTCCCTTTTGTGAACACTTGCACCACCGCGCCCGTCACTCCGAGCGCGAACCACGCCATCCACATCCACCACACGCCGGGCGCGGGATCGAGCGGATAGACCACCCACATGTCGCCGGCGCTCGCGGCCTTCGCGGCCGCGCGATCGCCAAACAGCGCCATCGCGCCGACGATCAGCATCCAGGCGCCGCCGAACGCGGTGCCGACGATGATCATGTAGCGCGTGATCGCGAGCGCGCCGAGCGCGCCGATCACCGCCGCGATCATCACGGCCCAGAACGGCGGCTCGGCATGCGCGAGCGACCAGCCGAGATGCACGAGCATCGCGCCGACCCCGGCGCCGACGATCGCCACGCCCAGGAAATACGCCCCGATCATCAGCACGGCGCCGATGAGCCCGCCGACCACGGCCGCGACGGCCAGCGTCCACATGCTCGACGCGCTCATCGCCGATGTCGCCACGAGCGCGCCGATGATGAATCCGTTGATGCCCAGCACCCACCGGAACAGGCGGTAGCCCGCGAAACAGGCCATCGCGCCGCCAATCAGGAAAATGACGGCCGCCGGCGTCGCGTAGGCGGTGGGCAGCATCCGCACGATTATATGATCTCAGCGGATGTCCCGCCGCGCGCTCACGCTCCTCGTCACCGCGCTCGGCGTCCTCCTCCTCGCCTGGCAGATCGAGAAGATCGGCCTGGCCGCCATCGCCGACGGCGTGCGGCGGATGGGCATTACGGGCCTCGCGCTTATCCTGGCCGTCTCGCTCCTCCGCCAGCTGCTGCGCTCCGCCGCCTGGGTCATCCTCATGCGCGACGACGCGCGCGTGCCGATCAGCCGCGCGCTGGCCGCGACGATCGCGGGCGACGCGGTCGGCAACCTCACGCCGCTCAGCCTCGTCGTGAGCGAGCCGGCCAAGGCGATGCTCGTCCGCGCGCACATGCCGCCGCAACGGGCGCTCGCCGCGCTCGCGGCCGAAAACTTCTTCTACAGCCTTTCGGTCGCCATCACCGTGCTCGCCGGCGTCGTCGTGCTCTTCGTCGCGTTCCCCGTGCCGGAGGCGCTGCGCACGGCGAGTCTCGTGCTCGTCGGCCTGATGGCCGCGGTGCTCGTCGGCGCGCTGTGGCTCATCTGGAAGGAGCCGGCGCTCGTGAGCTCAACGCTCTCGCGATTCACGGGATTTGCCGGAGCTAAAGCTCCGGCCTACGAGAAGTTCGTCGACAAGATCCGCGAACTGGAGACCTCGAGCTACGCGTTCGTGCGCTCGAAACCGGGCCGGCTGGCCGGCGTGGTGTTATGCGAAGCGGCGTTCCACGTGCTGAGCGTGGCCGAGACGTGGATCACGCTCTACTTTCTCGGCATCACCTCACTCGCCCTCGCGTTCGTGCTCGACACGGTGCAACGCGTGATCAACGTGGTGTTTCGCGTGGTGCCGCTGAAGATCGGCGTCGATGAAGTCGGCAGCGGACTCACCTCCGCGGCGCTCGGCTACGGCTCGGCGCTCGGCGTGACGATGGGCGTGATCAGAAAGATCCGCGTGCTCTTCTGGGCGCTGGTCGGTCTGCTGCTGGTCGGCCGGCGCTAGCTGTCGAGCGCTTCGCGCACCTTGTCGACGAGCGCGCTGGGCGTGAACGGCTTCTGCAGAAATCCGGCGTTCTCCATCTGCGTCCGGCGCAGCGGCGTCTGCTCGACGTACCCCGACATGAAGAGCACCTTGAGCCCGGGGCGGGCGGCGCGCAGCGCGACCGACAGATCCGGCCCCGACTCGCCGCGCAGCACGGCGTCGGTCAACAAGAGATCGATCGCCGGCGCGTCGTGCGCCACGGTCGCCCGCGCCTCCTCGGCCGATGCGGCGGCGATCACGCGGTAGCCGCGCTTCACGAGAATCTGACGCACGAGATCGCGCACGGCGTCCTCATCCTCGACGAGCAGAATGGTCTCGTGCCGCTCGGCCGAGTCCCGTCGAGTTCCCGCCTCCGGCTCGGTGGGCCGACGGGCCCGATCGCCGGCGGCGCCCGCCGGTAGCACCGGCCAGAACACTCGGAACGTCGTCCCCTTGCCGACCACGCTCTCGACGGAAATATGGCCGCCGCTCTGCTTGACGATGCCGTAGACGGTCGAAAGACCGAGTCCGGTGCCGTGGCCCTGCGCCTTGGTTGTGAAGAAGGGCTCGAAGACCCGCTCGGCGACCTCGCGCGTCATGCCGACGCCGGAATCGCGCACGGTCAGCAGCACGTACCGGCCGGCCTCGACCATCGGCGTGGTGTACCTGACGGTGCTGTCTTCGATCGACACGGTGAGCTTGCCGCCATCCGGCATCGCGTCGCGCGCGTTGACGACGAGATTCATGAGGACCTGCTCAAGTTGGCCGCGATCGGCGAGCACTTCGCTCACGCCCGCCGGCGTATCGACGTCGAGCTGGATGTTCTCGCCGATCACGCGCCGCAACATCCGCTCGAGGTCGGAGATCACCAGACCGAGGTCGAGCTGGACGGGCGCCAGCACCTGGCGCCGGCTGAACGCCAGGAGCTGGCGGGTCAGCGCCGCGCTGTACTCCGCCGCCTTTCGGATCGCCGCAAGATCCTCACGCCGCCGGTCGTCATCGGGGAGGTCCGCGGAGAGGAGCTCCGTGAATCCGAGAATCGTGGTGAGCGCGTTGTTGAAGTCGTGCGCAATCCCGCCGGCCAGCGTGCCGATGGCTTCCATCCGCTGCGCCTGCCGGATCTGCTCTTCGAGCTGCGCCTGGCGCTCTTCGCTGGTGCGCAGCGCCACGCGCTGCGCGGCTTCATCGAGCGCCCGGGCGACACAGGGCACCAGCTTCGACAGGCGCGACTTGAGC
>SCUN01000248.1 GCA_004297655.1 Acidobacteriota bacterium
TCGGCGTGGACGAGTCGTTCCGCCCGCCGGCGGACCGCGCCGCCGTGCGAAAACAGGTCGGGGTCAGTGGCAGCGTTGTGCTGATGGTCGGTCATACGCAGGGGTACATGAACGTCGAACGGATGTTGCGCGCCGTCGCGACGGTCATCGCGCGGCACGGCGTCGATCTGACGCTCGTGAAGATCGGCCTGCCCTTCACGCAGGACCAGATGCGGTTGATCGTCGAGCTCGAACTGGGCGACCGGATCGAGATCGTCGGCCGCGTGCCGTTCGCGGAAGTGCCCGCGTATTTCCAGGCCGCCGATCTGTTGCTCTACGCGCCGCTGCTCGCGGGCTTCGGCCTGCCGCCGCTCGAGGCGATGGCATGCGGGACTCCGGTGGTCGCCTCGGATCGCGGGTCGATCCCGGAGGTCTGCGGTGACGCCGCGGTGCTCGTCGACGCGGAGAACGAAGGCGAACTCGCCGTCGCGATGGCCGACGTGCTGACGAACCCGTCGCGACGCCGGCGGCTCATTGACGCCGGATTCGAGCGCGCCTCGCGATTCGAGTGGAGCGTGTTTGCGCGCCGCTGGCTCGAGCTCTACCGCGCTGTCGCCCGTGCGTAAGATCGCCCTCATTCAGCGATTTCTGCCGAGCCGGTCGCGAGGGGGTGTTGGGCACTTCACGCACGGTCTCGCCAACGCGCTGTCGGCTCGCGGTCACGCCGTCACCGTCTTCAGCCAGGATCCGGCGCCCGACGCCGCGCGTTACGACGTGGTGCGCGTGCCGGTCGCCGACACCAGGCTCGCGCCGCTGGCGTTTCCCGTTGCATTGCGCCGCTGCGACTTTCGCGGCTTCGACGTGATTCACGCGCAAGGCGACGAGCAGTGGTTGTCGCGACACGGATTGCCGCCCGTGGTCCGCACGCTCCACGGCAGCTCGCTGGCCGAAGCCTGGTTCAACGGCGTCCGCGGCAGGTCGCCGCGCCGCTTTGCGCTCCACCTGTATTTCTATCTGATGGAACTCATTGCGGACCTTCGCGCCGATCGGGTGGCGGGCGTATCCGCGGGCACCGGACGGCATTTTCCGCGCATGCATGCCGTCGTGCCGAACGGCATCGACGTCGAACGCTTTGCGTCTGCCGGCCGCGCCGCGACGAAGAGCGCCGCGCCCTCCATCATCTTCATGGGCGAACTGGTCAGCCGGAAGCGCGGCGCCTGGCTCGTCGATGTCTTCCTGAAGACCGTGCGCGCCCGCATCGCGAACGCGGAGCTGTGGCTCGTCAGCCCCGATCGATCCCGCCGTGCCGATGCGACGCCGGCCAATGGCGTTCACCACCTGGAGGTGCTGGATGACACCGACCTCGCCGCGCGGTTGGCGCAGGCGTGGGTCATGTGTCTGCCCAGCGCCTACGAGGGTTTTGGCCGCCCGTATGCCGAGGCGATGGCCGCGGGCACGGTTGCGGCCGCGACGCCGAATCCCGGCGCTGACGATGTGCTCGATCGCGGCCGCGCGGGCGTGCTGGCCGACGATGCGTCGCTGGGCGCCGCGCTGGTCGCGGTCCTCGGCGACGCCGACCGGCGCGCGGAGCTCATCGCGATCGGGCGCCGGCGCGCCGCCGAGTACGACTGGCCGCACGTGGCCGCTCGCTACGAAGCGCTCTACGACGAGGCCGTCGCCGGCCGATGACGACGGTCCTGTTTCTGCACACGACATCCGAGATCGGCGGATCGGACGTGTCGCTGGTCCGGCTCGTCGAAGGCCTCGATCGCCGCCGATACGCCGTCATCGTCGTGCTGCCGTCCGACGGCCCGCTCGTCGCGCGTCTCGCCGCGGCGGGCGCGCGCGTGGAGGTGATGCCGAGCCTTCTGAAGCTGACGTCGCGGCGCGGCGCCGGTTTCCTGGTGCGATTCGCCATCAACTACCCGCGCGCGGTTCGCGCGCTGGTCGCCCTCATTCGGCGCGAGCGCGTGGCGATCGTGCACACCAATACGATCCACAATCTGTACGGCGTCACGGCGGCGCGATGGGCCGGCGTGCCGCACGTCTGGCACTTCCGCGAGATCGTCTGGCAGTCCGGGCTGTTGCGCCGGCTCGAATTGTGGATGGCGCGGCGCTGGTCCACGCGAATCATCGTGACGTCGAACGCGATCGCGGCGATGTACGGCGAGAAACGCCGATGGCCGGTGCAACTCGTGCGAGTGCCCAACGGCGTCGAGACCGATCGCTTTCTTCCGGGCAGCGGTGCGAAGGTCCGCGCGGAACTCGGCGTTGAGCCGGACCAGACGTTGATCGGCATCGTCTGCCGGCTCGATCCGTGGAAGGGCGTGGAGGAGTTTCTCGACGCGGCTGCTCAGGTCGCTGCGGTCGAGCCCCGCGCCGTGTTCGCGGTCGTCGGCGGTTCGATCATTGGCCAGGAGTCGTACGAGGGCGTGCTCCGGGACAAGGCGCGCGCCCTCGGCATCGCGGACCGCGTTCGCTTCACGAGCTGGCGATACGGTCCATCCGACATGCCCGAGGTGCATCGCGCGCTCGACATTCTGGTGCTCGCGTCGCGCGAGCCGGAGCCGTTCGGTCTCGTCGTGCTCGAGGCAATGGCGACGGGACGGCCGGTGGTCGCCACCGCGCACGGCGGGCCGCTCGACATCATTGAAGACGGGCGCACGGGCGATCTCGTGCCGCCCGGTGACACGCGAGCCCTGGCCGCCGCGATCGTCGCGCTCGTCAACGACCCGGCGCGACGCGCGCGGGTGGGCGCGCTCGCCCGCGAGCGCGTGATCACGAGCTTCTCGGCCGAGCAGTACGTCGCGGGCGTGGACGCCATCTACCGGGAACTGGTGGCCTGACGGCATGTGCGGCATCGCAGGTTTCGTAGACTTCTCCGGCCGGCAGACCGACGGCAACCGCGACGTCCTCAGCCGGATGGACGAGGCGCTGGAGCACCGAGGGCCCGACGGGCGCGGCACCACGCTCCTGAACTCCGGGCACGTTGACGTCGGGCTCGCGCATCGCCGCCTCGCGATCATCGATCTCAGCGAGGGCGGTCATCAGCCGATGACGTCGCCGGATCGCACGTCGTGGATCACGTACAACGGCGAGATCTACAACTACCGCGCGCTGCGTGACGGACTCGTCTCGTCCGGCACGCCCATCCGGACGGCCTCCGACTCCGAGGTGCTGCTCGCGATGCTGACCACGCGGGACCTCGGCGCGCTGCCGCTCCTGCGCGGCATGTTCGCGTTCGCCTGGTGGGACGAGCGCGCGGCACGGCTCGTGCTCGCGCGCGATCGCTTCGGCATCAAGCCGCTGGTGTTTGCCGAGTCGCGTCCCGGCCGCTGGTGTTTTGCTTCGGACGCGGCGACGCTCGCGACCGCGGGGGAGTTGTCGCTGCGCCCGGACGACGGACAACTCGACGTCGTGCTCGCGCGCGGGGCGGTCGCGGCCGGCCAGTCGTTCTGGGCCGGCGTGCAGGCCGTCGCGCCCGGCGAGGCCGTGGTCATCGACCGGGACGGTCTCCGCCGTCACACGTACTGGTCGCTCGAAGATGCGCTGTTGTCTCCGCGCGCTTCGACGTCGGTCGATCGCGCCGCCGCCACCCTGCGCGACGCGCTGGCCTCGTCGGTGCGCGCGCATCTGGTCAGCGACGTGCCGGCCGGCTTGTTTCTGAGCGGCGGTCTCGACAGCGCCGCGATTCTCGCGACGGTGCGGAACATCGGCGCCGGTCCGATCCGAACGTTCACCGTCACGATGGGCGACCATGCGCTCGACGAGGCGGACGCCGCGCGGAAGACCGCGAAGCAGTTCGGCGGCGATCATACGGAGCTGCGCATCGGCGATCTCGATCTCGACGCCACGCTCGACGAGTTCTTCGCCGCGATGAAGGAGCCGACCGCCGACGGCCTGAACACGTTTGTCGTCGCTCGCGCCGCGCGCCAGTCGGGTGTGCGCGTCGCGCTGTCGGGCGTCGGCGGCGACGAACTGCTGGGCGGGTACCAGAGCTTCACGCGCGTGCCGCAGCTCTCAACGCTCCTCCGCACCGTGAGCCCGATCGGCCGCGCCGGTCTCGGCGGGGCGGCGACGATGCTGCCGGGCCGGCATGGCGACAAGATCCGCGCGCTCGCCGGCGGATCACCGGACGTGGCGAGCGTGTGGTGGAACTACCGCGCCGTGACGCCGCGCCGCGACGGCCGCGCCGTGCCGCTACCGGACCTGCCGCCCGCCGCGCGCCAGGCGTCGCCGTTTGCGCTGATCCGATACCTGGAGTTTCGCGAGTACCTCGAGCGAGTCCTGCTGCGAGACGCCGACGCGTTCACGATGGCCTTCGCGCTCGAGCTGCGCACGCCGCTCGTTGATCATGAGCTCGTCGAGGCGATGGCGGCC
>SCUN01000249.1 GCA_004297655.1 Acidobacteriota bacterium
GCTCTTCCGATCTTGATGAAGCCGCCGGACGTGCGCGTCACCGCCATTCGGCCATCGTTTCCGCGAGGCGCTGGTGGTCGGCGCAGCCGATTCGTGACATCGGCACGTCGGGCCGGCGGCGGTCCTTGCCGAGAAACTGCGCCTTCACCCGCTCCTGCCGCGCCAGCGCGTCCTCGACGCGCTTCACGGGAATCCGTCCGGACTCGACGGCGCGAATGACGTCCTCGAGCGCGGCCACTTGCGCGGCGGCGGGCTCGTTGCACAGGAGCGCCGCGTCGCATCCCGCGACGAGCGCCTGCACCATCGCCTCACCCAGACCGAGCGTCGCGCTGATCGCCTTCATGCCCAGGTCGTCGCTGAGGACGACGCCTCGATAGCCGAGCTTCTGCTTGAGCCAGTCGTCCACGACGACGGGCGACAGCGTCGCGGGCCGCTCCTCGTCGAGCGACGGCACGAGGACGTGCGCCGTCATGATGAACGCCACATCCGCCGCAATGGCCGCGCGAAACGGCACCATCTCGACGGCGTCCAACCGGTCCGGCGGGTGCTCGACGAGCGGCAGTTCGAGGTGCGAGTCGGTGCTGGTGTCGCCGTGCCCGGGGAAATGCTTGCCGCAGGCCGCGACGCCGGCGGCCTGCAGCGTCTCGATCATGATCGTGCCCAGCTCTGCGACGCGCTCGGCGCGATCCGAAAACGCGCGATCGCCGATCACCGGGTTCTTCGGGTTGGTGTGGATGTCGAGGACCGGCGTGTAGTCGAGGTTGATGCCGACAGCGAGCAACTCGTCGGCCAGCGCGGCGGCAAACCTGGCCGTCAACTGCGCGCCGGTCGCGCGGCCCAGCGTCTGCATCGGCGGCCACTCGGTGAACGGCCGCTTGAGGCGCGCCACCCGGCCGCCCTCCTGATCGACGCTGATCCATAGGGGCCAGTCGCGCGCCAGGCTCGCGGTCTCGCGCGACATCTCTTTCACCTGGGCGGGCTCCGCGATGTTCCTCGCGAAGTAGATGACGCCGCCCAGATCGAACTCGCGGGCGATCTCTCGCAGTTCAACCGAGGGCGCGTGCCCCTCGAAACCCACGATCGCCAGCCGGCCGATACGCCGGCGCAATTCACGGAGCGACATTCTGCGCCATTATAATCCTCGCGTGCGCATCGACTGCTCCGCGCCGACCCGCATCGACCTGGCGGGCGGCACGATCGACATCTGGCCGCTCTACCTTTTTCACCAACCCGCCGTCACGCTGAACGCGGCGATCAGCCTGCGCGCGCACTGCGCCATCGAGGCGCGCGACGACGGCCGCGTCGTGCTGGTGTCGGAAGACACCGGCGAGCGCGTGGACGTCGAGAGTCCGGCCGCGCTCGGCGTCACCACGCTGCCGCTGGTCGCCCGCCTGGTCCGTTTCTTCGACGCCCGCGGCCTCACGCTGACGACACGATCCGACTCCCCCGTGGGCGCGGGCATCGCGGGCTCGTCCGCCATGAACATCGCGCTCATCTCCGCGCTCGCGTCGTTCACCGGCCGGTCGCTCTCGCCCGACGAAGTCCTCGAGATCGCGAAGAACGTCGAAGCGCAGGTCATCGACGTGCCGACCGGCGTGCAGGACTACCGCCCGGCGCTCTACGGCGGCATTTCGGCCGTCGAACTCGACGTCACGGGCATCCGCCGCGTGCCGATCGCCGTGCCCGCCGCCGCGCTCGCCTCCCGCATCGTGCTCGCCTACACGCGGGCGTCCCGCAATTCGGGCATCAACAACTGGGACATGATGAAGCGCCACATCGACGGCGAATCCCGCGTCGTCGAAGCGTTCGACAACATCGCGTCGATCGCGCGGCGCATGCGCGCCGCCCTTGAAGCGGAGCGATGGGAGGAGGTCGGCCGGGAACTCGCGGCCGAGTGGGACAACCGCAAGCGCCTCGCGCCCGGCGTGACCACGCCGGCGATCGACACGCTGCTCGACCGGGCCCGCGGCGCCGGCGCGGTGGCGGGCAAAGTCTGCGGCGCCGGGGGCGGCGGCTGTCTGTTCTGTCTGGTGCCGCCCGAGCAGCACGCCGACGTCTCGCAGGCGCTCGCCGACGCCGGCGCCCGCGTCCTGCCATTCCAGATCGAAGATCAGGGCGTACACTTGAGGACGAGCCGATGACCGCGCTGGAAGAGATCCGCAAGCTCTACTTCAACACCACGAAAGCCACGGTGAAGAAGGACATCGCCCGGGCGATCGATCTGCTGAAAGGGATGACGTCCGAGGAGGAACGTGAGAAGGCGGCCGTCTACATGGACGGCTTGTCGCAGATGCGTTCTGAATGGGGCAAGAAGTAGGCGCGGTCCGCGCTACTTCAGAAACTCCGTGACGTTGTCTTTCGTCACGGTCGCGCGCTTGACTTCGCCGAGCGCGCCGAGGGCTTTCGCCGCCCGGCCGTTGATCGTCCAGGAAATCGCGCCCGCGTTGCCGAACTGCAGCGACACGTCGCGATCCGCCTCGATCGTCTGACTCTCGCCCGCCGTCAGGTTCCGCGACAACACGGACCGCCCGTCGGCGATGATCTGCACCCAGCAGCCCTCGTCGGCCCGCAGCTTCATGACGATCGCGCGGGCCTGCACGGGCGGCTCCGCAATCGGCGCCGCGACCACGGGCGCGGGCGGAGGCGTGGCCGGCGCGGGCTCCTGCGTGGTCGTGACGACGGCCGCGCTCTTCTTCGGGCGTGACGTCATCCACCACGCGACGGTGCCGACGATCGCCACCAGCAGGACGACCGCGATCACGCGCAGCCACACGCCCGCCTGGCGCTGCCGCTCGAGGAACGCGCGGTCATCATCGGAGATCTCGGCCGGGGCCGCCGGACGCGACGACGCGTTCGCGATGGCGTCGGCGAGCTCGGCGTATTTCGCGACGGTCTCGTCGGGATCGAGGCCGACCTCGATCGCGTAGGCGCGGACGAACGCGCGGCTGAAGATGCCGCCGGGCAACCGCGAGAAGTCGCCGCGCTCGAGCGCCTCGAGCGCGACGGTCGAAATCTTCGTCGCGCCGGCGATCTGCCGCAGCGACAGCCCGCGGTTCTCGCGGGCTTGCTTGAGATGGAGACCGAACTCGTTCAGGGGCGACAAGAGAACTACTCTAGCAAAGGTCAGAGGGCAAAGGAGCTGATTCCGGCGTATCCGGCGGCGCCGGTGCTCATGACTTCCGGCAGATTCGCAGCGCTAACGCCGCCGATTGCCAGAACAGGCCCTTGGAATCGCTTGACGGCGCGTCGCAGCGCCTCCAGGCCCTGCCCTTGCACGCCCGGCTTCGACGCGGTGGCGAATATCGTCCCGAATATCAGATAGTCGGCTCCCGCCGCACGGTCGATTTCCTCGTCGGTGTGCGCGGACTTGCCGATGAGAAATCCCGGCGGCGCGATCGCGCGGACCTCCGCGACGGGCAGGCCGCGTGCGGGCAGATGCACGCCGTCAGCGCCCGCGATCAACGCCACGTCAACACGATCGTTGACGACGACGCGCAGGCCGGCGGGGCGCGCGAGGGGGACCACGGCCGTCACGAGGTCCAGAAGTTCCCGAGTTCCAAGTTCCGATTCGCGGATCTGCAGCACATCGGCGAACCCCTGAACGCTGGACCTAATGAACTCCTGAACTCCGCCGAGGCGAAGCCCGCGAGAGATTCTAATAATCAAGCGCCCGGTCGATCGGAGGATTGGCGGAGCATGAAGGCGGAGACGAGATCCCGCAGCCCGCCGAGCGCGGTGACCAGGCCGACGCCGGTGACGGCGCCTTTGACGTAAGGGCTCACCATCCAGGCGCCGAGCCACGGAAACTCGGCGGCGAAGTAGTTGCGATGCCAGAGCGCCGACCATGGGGCCAGCACGAGCAGCACGCCGGCTTCGATGAGGTAGGCGGCAACGAGCAAACGGCTGAAGAATCGGATGGCGGCCTCAGTCGAGGATGGTATCAAACAGCGACGGCGGTCTGAACGACCGGCGATGTAACGCCGAGTAACCGCACTCGGCGACCGCGCGAAGATGATCGGCGGTCGCGTAGCCCTTGTGCCGGTCGAAGCCGTAGCGCGGATCCGCGGCGTGCGCGGCGATCATCATCCGGTCGCGCGTGACCTTCGCGAGAATCGACGCCGCGGCGATCGCCGTGGACCGCCGGTCGCCGCCGATCACCGGCCGCTGCGGAATGAGCAGCTGCGGAATGCGGAATCCGTCCACCAGCACGAACCCCGGCAGCGGCGCGAGCGCCTCCACGGCGCGGCGCATCGCGAGCAGCGAGGCTTGATGGATGTTGATGCGGTCGATTTCGGCGGCGTCGACCGACGCCACGTGCCATCGCACGGCCACCACGACGATCTCGGCGAAGAGCGCGTCGCGCTCGTCGGCGGTCAGGACCTTGGAGTCTTTGATGCCGGGGATGCGGATCTCCCGCGGCAGCACGACGGCCGCCGCGGTGACGGGGCCGGCCAGGCAACCGCGCCCCACTTCGTCCACGCCGGCGATGTCGACGAACCCCATCGCCCAGGCGTCGCGCTCGAGCGAGCGTGTCGCGCGGGGCTTGGGGCTCAAGGGACCCTCGACCGCTGAACGGGACCGTGAACGCTAGACCGTCGTCGGCCGCTTCTGTTCCTTCATGCGCGCCGCCTTGCCCTTCAGTTCGCGCAGGAAGTACAGCTTGGCGCGGCGCACCTGCGAGCCGCGGACCACTTCGATCTTGTCGATCGTCGGCGAGTGCAGCGGGAAGATGCGCTCGACGCCCTGGCTGAACGACACCTTGCGGACGGTGAACGTCGCGCGCGCGCCGCCGCGGTGCATGCCGATCACGGTGCCTTCGAACACCTGGATGCGCTCCTTCTCGCCTTCGCGCACCTTCACGTGCACCCGGACCGTATCGCCCGCCCGCATTTCCGGACGGTTCACCATCTGCCCCTGCTCGATCGCTTCCATCGCGTTCATGACACTCACTCCTGCGTTCAACCGCGGCGGGCTGAAGCCCGCCGCCTACTTACGGCCGAGCAAATCCGGCCGCCGTTTCTCCGTCCGGAGGCGCTGCTGCTCGCGGCGCCACCGTTCGATCTCCTTATGATGCCCCGACAACAGCACGTCGGGCACCTTCAACCCCCGGAAGTCCGCCGGCCGCGTGTAATGCGGAAAATCCAGCAACCCCGCGTCCTCAGCGAACGAATCGTTCGCCACAGACTCTTTGTCGCCCACCACGCCGGGCACGAGCCGCACGACCGCGTCGATCACCACGAGCGCCGGCAACTCGCCGCCGGTCAGCACGTAGTCGCCGATGGAAATCTCGTCGGTCACGAGTGTCTCGGCGACACGCTCGTCGACGCCTTCGTACCGGCCGCAGAGAACGATCAACCGTTCCATGCGGCTGAACCGCACCGCTTCGGCCTGCGAAAACTGACGGCCTTGCGGCGTCATCAGGACGACCGCGCGAGCGGTCGTCTCGCCCTCCGGCTTCCCCGCATCACGTCCGCGCTCCCGGTCAATTTCCTCAACCGCCCGGAAGATCGGCTCGGGCTTCATCACCATGCCCGGCCCGCCGCCAAACGCCACATCGTCAACCACCCGATGCTTGTCGGACGTGTAGTCGCGCAAGTCCCGCGCCTTCACGTCCACCAACCCCTTCGCCCTCGCCCGGCCAATCACGCCCTCGGCCAGCGCGGGCTCGATCATCTGCGGAAAAATCGTGACGACATCAACGATCACGCGTCACCTCCGC
>SCUN01000250.1 GCA_004297655.1 Acidobacteriota bacterium
CCAGCAGCGTCGGCGGTGGCGCAGGCGGCCGCGGGCGGCGCGTTCACTCCGGTCGCGGTCTTCGGCTGGCGCAGCGGCGCCACGCTGCTGGTCAAGGTCCCCGACAACCCCACCAACGACTGGACCAACTCGCGCGCCCGCGCGCTGTACGCGCAGACCGTGTCGGCCTACGCGGGAACGTACCGGCCGGCGATGCTCTTTCTGGGCAACGAGAACGATCTCTACTACGAACAGGATCCGGTGGGCTACGCCGCATGGATCGCCGCGTACGATCAGGCGTACCTGGCGGTCAAAGCCGCGTCGCCCGCGACACTTGTCGGTCCGGTCTTCAACTTCGAGCATTTGTCGGGGACCGGCGTGCTGAACGGCTGGACCACGCCGAATTGGGGCGCGCTCACCGCGCACAGTCTCTCGCGCGTCGACATCGTGGGCGTCACGACGTACCCGTTCTTCCAGTACGCGCAGCCGTCGCAACTCCAGTCTGGCTACCTCCAGCCGTTGTTCTCGCAGATTGGCGCTCGACCGATCGCCGTGACCGAGACCGGCTGGCCCGCCGAGCGCCTCGGCGGACTGAATCCGCTCTGGTCGGGGTCACCCCAGGCGCAGGTGGATTTCATTCCCGCGCTCGTCGCCACGCTGCAAGGTCACGACGTCCGGCTCCTGAACTGGCTGCATTTGTACATGGCGGGCAACGACGGGTCTCTGGGATGGAAGATCTTCGGCAGCGTGTCGCTGCGCGACGCCGCCGGCGCCGAGCGCCCGGCTTACTCGGTGTTTGCGGCCAAGTGAAGGGCAAAAGGCAGAGGGCAAAGGGCAGAGGTAAAGGACAAAGGGAAAAGGCCAGGGCAGAGGCGAGAGGTCAAAGGCGCGCTCCTCTGACCTCCGACCTTTGCCCTGGCCTCTTCCCTGTCTCCTCTACCTTTGCCCTCTGCCCTTTGCCCTCTGCCCTTCGCGCGATGGGCCACTGTCTTGCGATTGCGGGCGCCAACGGTATCAACAGCCGCACCACCTTCGTCCAGCGCGCGAGCGCGCGTGCATCGCGGGCGCGCCACTTGAACCCGTAGGCGTGCCGGATCGACGGAGGTAACGATCCGATCGTGATGAGTTGCACGACGCGGAACGCCGGCCACATCAGATACCACTTCGGCGGAAACAAGAGCGCGCGCGCCAGCGCGCGGCTCGTGTCGGTCACGACGAGGCTGCCGCCGTCGATCATCTCGCGTATGTACGCGTCCAGCTCGACCGCGCTCCGCGGAAGTCGCCCGGCCGGGATGCCGAGCAGCGGCTCCATGATCGCGGCCTCGGCGCAATAGCGGTCACGCTCGCGAGGCGTCAGCGGTCCGACGAGCCGTTCGTACACCAGGGGAATGGACTCGATGAGCGTCGCGTGGACCCATTGCTGCAGCGCGGGATCGTGCGCGGAGTACACGCCGCCGCCATCGACGCGGCCGCGCACGCGATCGTGAATCGCGTTGATGCCGGCCGCGGCGTCGATCATCTCGTCCGCGTCGCCGAACGTGATCGCCAGCATCGCGCTGACCGTCGAGTACAAGCGGCGCAAGCTGGCCCGAAGGCTGCCCCGAAACGCGCTGTGCTGGTGAACGCCGGCGGCGACGGACGGATGGGCCAGTTGGAGCAGGATGGCTCGGCCCCAGCCGGCGATGACGACCATCTCGCGGTTGAGCCGCCAGCTGATGCTTCCGGGCCCCGGCCGCACCTGGTCGGATCGGAGGAGGCGACCCCGAACCGCGCCACGATGGCATTCGAGCATGACCTGCCGTGACGAGGTTTCTGCTCCGGGCATCTTCACACTCTTATCTACGCCGATCCGGCCGCCGAAGTCCTCAGCGTTCGGTGAGGACTGCCTGAGATGTAGGTGACGAGGCGGCTACCGGCGCCGTGTGAGGCCCAAGGCGAGGCCGAGGCCGAACACCACCGCCTCGCCCGTCGCGATGATCGCCCTCGACACCGGCCCGAAGTCGGGCTCGCCGATGAGTCGTCCGAGCGGCGTGAGCGCGGCCTCGGACCCCGACGTGGCCGTCGCGATCAGGTGAATGGTCCCGCCAACGAGCGGGTGGCCCGCGACGGTCAGCGCGAGCGCGGCGAGACCGCAGAACGCCGCGGTCACGATCGCGACCCGCGCTCGCCGACGCGCGGCGTCGGCGCCGGACGAGGCGATCGCAAACCCCAGACCGGCGGCGGCGCCGATCAGCAGACCCTCGAGGCCGCCGCCGACATCGACGTGCAGACCCACGAGCGCCGCCAGACTCCATCGCGCGAGGAACTGGGCGGCGGTCCCGACGATGGCGCCGCCAGCCGCGCCACCGGCGAACAGCGCCGCGATTCGGTGCAACCCCGTGCGGGCCTCGGCCTCCAGCATCCCGGCGCCAACGCCAGCGGCGCCGGCCGCGCCCGAGGACGCGCCGATCAGCGCGAGCACGGGCGCCATCGCAAACGACGCGGTGGTGCCGGGGACGATGGCGAGGATCAGACCGCCGAGGGCGCCGGCGCCCGCGCCGGCCAGCCCACCGCCGAGGGCCGCGTCGATCCAGTTCGCCGCGACCGCAGCGTCGTCGGTGTCAACGGCCGCGTCGTCCACTTCGCGAACGTCAGGGCAGACGAATTGATATCCGTGTCGCGAAACCGTGCGGATGAATCGCGGTTCGCGCGGGTCATCGCCGAGCGCGAGCCGGATCGTGCGAATGGCCTGGCTGAGCGCGCTGTCCGAGACTGTGACGTCCTTCCAGACGCGATCGAAGATGTCCTGCCGATGCACCGCTTCGTGCCGGTGTTCGACCAGGAAGACGAGCAGGTCGAAGTACCGCGGAATGAGCGGCTGCTCATTCCCGCCGCGCAGCAGCCGGCGCCGGCGCGGCGAGAGCACGAACTCGTCGAAATCGTACCGGGGCAATCTGCCCTGTCTCTACTTCTTCACGACGCGAAAGAGGCCGCCCGGATTCGCGTCTTCGATGATCCACAACGCGCCGTCCGGACCGACGGCCACATCGCGCACGCGATGGCCGACCGGCCAGCGCTCGGCCGGCGTGGCGCCGCCTTTGCCGTCGAACGTCACGCGACTGAGCGTCTGCGTCTGCATGCCGCCGATCAGCGCGGAGCCGTTCCACTCTGGGAACATCGCGCCTTTGTAGAAGACCAGGTTGCCCGGCGCAATGACGGGCGTCCAGTAGATGACCGGCTTCGTGAGATCGGGACGCGTATCCGGGCTCGGGATCGGCACGCCGTTGTAGTTGGTCGCGTAGGCCGCGAGCGGCCAGCCGTAGTTCTTGCCCGGCTCAACAAGGTTCAACTCGTCGCCGCCTCTCGGACCGTGTTCGAGTTCCCACAACCGGCCGTCGGGTCCGAACGCCAGGCCGTACGGCGTGCGGAATCCCGACGCCCACGTCTCGGATGGCGCCAGATTCGGACCGGGATAGGTGTACGTGCTGACGACGGGCGCGGTCTTGGCGACTTCGGTGTCACGCGGCGGCGCGATCAGATTCGCCGTCGGCGCGCCGGTCTTCCCCGCCATCGGATTGCCGGGCGCCGGCTTGCCGTCGAGCGTCAGTCTCAGGATCTTGCCCAGCGCGGAATCCGGATCCTGCGCCGGCGTCATGCGCTGCCGATCGCCGACCGAGAGGAAGAGATACCGGCCGTCGGGCGAGAACGCGATCGCGGCGCCGAACTGTCCGCCGTTGCCCTTCGGCATCTCGCGCCACAACACTTCCAGCCCATCGAGGCTCGCGGCGTCTTTGGTGATCGTGAGTTTGGCGCGCGCCATCGCGAGGCTGGATCCGCCTTCGCCCGGCTCGGAATATGTGAGGTAGACGTTGTGGTCCGTCGCATAGCGCGGCGACACGTAGATGCCGAGCATGCCGCCCTGGCCCCGCGCGAGCACTGCCGGCGCGTTCGCGACCGGCGTCTTCACGCCGTCCTGCGTGACAAGCCACACGGGCCCGACCTTTTCGGTGATCAACATGCGCCCATCGGGCAGAAACGCGATGCGCCACGGCAGGTTGAACGTCGCCACTTGCGTCATCGTGAACGGGAGACTTGCTTCCGGCGCCTTGTTGCCGGCGTTGACCTGAGCGGCCGCGCCGATCGGCAGCAGCGACAGAGCGAGTGTGGAGAGAGCCAGTTTTCGCATGCGTCGAGCTTAACGCATCTGCCGGAATCCCGTAAGTTACGGTAACAGCAGACGTTACAGCGAACTTCAAGGGTATGTTTGCTCTCGAGGAGCGTCCATGTCCCGAGTGAAAAACGCCCTGTATGTCACCCTCGTTGCCTGCCTGATGGGCGGCTTGCTGTACGCGCAGTCCAAACAAACGGATTCGACCGCGCCGAAGCCGGAACAGTACGCCGCGTCGACCGAATGGCCGACCTACGGTCATGACTCGGGCGGCATGCGCTTCTCGCCGCTGAAGCAGATCACGCCGGCCAACGTGAGCCAGATGGAGATCGCGTGGACGTATCACATGAAGCCGGAAGGCTTCGTGGCGCCGGCCGGTGGCCGCGGCGGCCGCGGCGGCGAATCCGGTTTCCGCGCCTCCGAAAACACGCCGCTCATCATCAACGGCCTCATGTACATCAGTTCGCCCTACGGTCGCGTGGTGGCGCTCGACGCAGCGACCGGCAAGGAAGCATGGGTGTACACCTTGCCGTCCGGCAATCCCGCCGACCGTGGGGTCGAGTACTTCGCCGGCGACGCCACCACGCCGCCGCTCATCGTCGTCGGCACCGCCGACGCGAAGCTCTTCACGCTCGATCCGAAGACCGGCGCGCTCAACACGAAGTTCGGCGTGAACGGCATCGTCAACCTGGACACGCCGGAGGTCACCCACGGCCTGCCGAACGCGCACACCGGGATCTCGTCGCCGCCGATCATGTACAAGAACCTGATCATCATCGGGAGCCACATCCAGGAAGGCAACGGCCCCGGCGCCGCGGGCGATATCCGCGCGTTCGACGTGCACGACGGCAAGCTCGCGTGGACGTTCCACTCGATTCCGCGCGAAGGCGAACCGAACTACGGCACGTGGATCGGCGAGAGCGCGAAACAGCGCTCGGGCGTGAACGTGTGGGGCTTCATGACCGTCGACGTGGCGCGCGGCATCGTCTACATGCCGTTCGGCAACGCGTCGGGCGATCTCTGGGGCGGCGATCGCCGGGGCGAGTCGCTCTACAGCACCAGCGTCGTTGCGGCCGACGCGAAGACGGGCAAGTACCTCTGGCACTTCCAGGTGGTCCACCACGACATCTGGGATTACGACCTCGAAGCGCCGCCGCTCCTGATGGACGTGAAGAAAGGCGGCAAGACGATTCCGGCCGTGGCCATCATCAGCAAGAGCTCGCTCCTCTTCATGCTCGACCGCGTGACCGGCAAGCCGATCTACGACGTCGAAGAGCGCCCGGTGACGCAGAGCACGGTGCCGGTTGAGAAGACGTCGCCCACGCAGCCCTTCCCGGTCAAACCCGAGCCGCTCATCCCGCTCAATTTCGAGATGAAGGACATTGCCACGGTCACGCCCGAACTCGAAGCGGCGTGCCGCAAGCTCATCACCGACAACAACGTCGAAGTCGGCGGCGGACCGTACGCCCCGCCGACGTGGGGCCACTCGCGCGTGATCTTCCCGAGCTTCATCGGCGGCGCCAACTGGGGCGGCGGCTCGTTCAATCCGACGCTCGGCTACATGTTCATCAACGTGCACAGTCTCGGCCAGCTCTTCGGCCTCACCGATCCGGCCAGCGGACCGGTCGAATCCAAGGACATCGTCGGCACCAACATTCAGGGCGGAAGAAGCGGACCGCTGAGCACCACGCGGCCGAGCGGCCGTTTCAGAGAACCCGTGTCGCAGATGCCGTGCAACCAGCCGCCGTGGGGCGAGTTAGTCGCCGTCAACGTCAACACCGGCGATATCGCCTGGAAAGTGCCGCTCGGGATCACCGAGAGTCTGCCCGTTGAGAAACAGAAGACGGGCCGGCCCGGCATCGGCGGCTCGATCGCGACGGCGTCCGGCCTCATCTTCGTCGGCTACTCCGATGACAGCCGGTTCCGCGCGCTCGACGCCAAAACCGGCAAGGAGCTGTGGACCGTCAAACTCGCCGGCTCGTCGATGTCGGTGCCGAGCACATATCAGGCCAAGGACGGCCGGCAGTACGTCGTGACCGTCGCCACGGGCGGCACGCTGGGCGGCGCACCGCTCACGTCGGACGAGGTCGTCGCCTTCAGGGTCAAGAAGTAGCGATGCTGAAGATCGCGCGCCGTTCGCTCCTGATTGTCTGCGCCGCCGGCGTGTGCGCGGCGGCCATCTCGGCACGTCAGGAACTGCCGGAAGGCCAGGGCAAGGACGTGACGATGCGGCT
This sequence comes from Acidobacteriota bacterium, assembly GCA_004297655.1. Lineage (GTDB taxonomy): Bacteria > Acidobacteriota > Vicinamibacteria > Vicinamibacterales > SCN-69-37 > SCUN01. The sequence continues at coordinate 6,361 of SCUN01000250.1, forward strand.
GTGCGGCGTCGAGTGCCACGGCATCGACAAGGTCATTTCGGAGCACCGCTCGAAGTCGCAGTGGATCGAGTCGATCGAGACGATGAAGCAGGATGGCATGAAGATCTCGGACGCCGAGTTCAAGGCCGTCCTCAGCTACCTCATCGCGCACTTTGGCGTCACGGTGAAGATCAATCAAGCGACCGCGCGTCAGATCGACGATGTGCTCGACCTGGAACCGGGACAGGCGGAAGCGATCGTGAAATACCGCGAGGCCAACGGGCCGTTCGCGGATTGGAAGGCCCTGCTGGCCGTGCCGGGCCTCGACGCCAAGAAACTGGAGGAGCAGAAAGGCAACGTCATCTTCTGACGCCCGACGGGTAACGGAAAGTTACGGTAACACTTGACGCTGACCGGCGGCCTTACGGTGTACTAGGGGCCCGGAAGTGAGCGCCTATGACCCGTCTGAGAAATGTTGTGTACGCCACGGTGGCCATCTCGATGAGCGCCGCCCTGCTCTACGCCCAGTCCAAACAGGCGGCAACGCCGGCGCTGACGCCCGAGAAGTACGCCGACTCGAAGGAATGGCCGACCTTCGGCCATGACTCCGGCGGCATGCGCTTTTCGCCGCTGAAGGAAATCACGCCGGCCAACGTCGGCAACCTGGAAATTGCGTGGACGTATCACCTGAAGCCCGACGGCTTCGTGCCGCCCGCGGCCCCGGCCGGGCGCGGCGGCGGCCGCGGCGGCGGCAGCGGACTTCGCGCGTCTGAAGCGACGCCGCTCGTCATCAACGGCTTGATGTACATCCCGTCGCCGTACGGCCAGGTCGTCGCCCTCGACGCCGTGACCGGCAAGGAAGTCTGGGTCTACAAGTTACCGAGCGGCAATCCCGCGGAACGCGGCGTTGAGTACTTCGCGGGTGACGCCACGACGCCGCCCCAGATCGTCGTCGGCACGTCCGACGCGAAGCTGTTCACGCTCGACGCGAAGACCGGCGCGCTCAACACCACGTTCGGCGCGAACGGCATCGTCGACCTCGACACGCCGGAGATCACGCACGGCCTGCCGAACGCGCATGCGCCCGTCTCTTCGCCGCCGACGGTCTACAAGAACCTGATCATCATCGGCGACCACGTGCAGGAGGGGAACGGCCCCGGCGCCGCGGGCGATGTGCGCGCGTTCGACATTCACGACGGCAAACTCGCGTGGACGTTCCACTCGATTCCGCAGAAGGGCGAACCGAACTTCGGCGGCTGGGTCGGCGAGAGCGCGAAATTCCGTTCCGGCGTGAACGTGTGGGGCCTGATGACCGTCGACGTCGCGCGCGGCATCGTCTACATGCCGTTCGGCAACGCGTCCGGCGATCTCTGGGGCGGCGACCGGCCCGGTGACAACCTGTACTCGAACAGCCTCGTGGCCGCCGACGCCAGGACGGGCAAGTACCTCTGGCACTTTCAGGCCGTGCATCACGACGTGTGGGACTACGACCTCGAAGCGCCCCCGCTCCTGATGGACGTGAAGCAAGGCGGCAAGACGATCCCCGCCGTCGCGATCGTCAGCAAGAACTCCCTCGTGTTCATCCTCGACCGCGTGACCGGAAAACCCGTCTACCCCGTCGAGGAGCGGCCGGTGAAGCCGAGCCCGATTCCCATCGAGAAGCTGTCGCCGACGCAGCCGTTCCCGGTCAAGCCGGCGCCGCTCATGCCGCTCAACTTCGAGATGAAGGATATTGCCACGGTGACGCCCGAGCTCGAAGCCGCGTGCCGGAAGTGGATCGCCGACAACAACATCGAAGTGGGCGGCGGCCCGTACGCGCCGCCGTCGTGGGGCCATTCGCGCGTGATCTTCCCGAGCGAGATCGGCGGCGCCAACTGGGGCGGCGCGTCGTTCAACCCCGCGTTGGGCCTGATGTTCGTGAACGTCAACGACCTCGGCCAGGTCTTCGGCAACACGGATCCGGCGAGCGGCCCCGTCGACGCCAAAGACGTCGTGGGCACGAACCTCCCGGGCGGCCGTTCGGGCCCGCTCTCCGGCACCCGGCCGAGCGGCCGCTTCCGCGAGCCCACGACGAACATGCCGTGCAATCAGCCGCCGTGGGGCGAGATGCTCGCCATCAACGTCCACACGGGTGACATCGCCTGGCGCACGCCGCTGGGCATCACCGAGAGCTTCCCCGCCGAGAAGCAGAACACGGGCCGGCCGGGCATGGGCGGATCGATCACGACCGCGAGCGGCCTCGTGTTCGTCGGCTACGCCGACGACAGCCGCTTCCGCGCGATCGACGCGAAGACGGGCAAGGAGCTGTGGGTGACGAAGCTCAATGGCTCGGTCGAAGCCGTGCCGAGCACCTATCAGGGCAAAGACGGACGCCAGTACGTCGTCGTGGCTGCCACCGGCGGCGCGCTCGGCGGCGCCCCGTTGACCTCGGACGAGGTCGTCGCGTTCAGGATCAAGAAGTGATGATGGTTCGAAGCGCAGCGGGATTGTTGGCCGTCGTCTGGGTGGCCGGTGTCGGCCTCGCCGCCACGTCGGCCGCCGGCGCCGATCCCGGCGCGCGTCAGGAGCTGCCGCCCGGCCAGGGCCGCGACCTGACGCTGGGCATGTGCAGCGGCGAATGCCATGGCGTCGAGAAGTTCATGTCGGAGCACCGCTCGAAGTCGCAGTGGCTCGACACGATCGACAACATGAAGCACGAGGGCGCCAAGGGCACCGACGAGGAGTTCAAGGCGGTGACGAGTTACCTGATCGCCCACTTCGGCGTGCAGGTGAAGATCAATCAGGCCACGGTGAAGCAGATCGATGATGTCCTCGATCTGGAACCCGGCCAGGCGGAAGCGATCGTGAAGTACCGCGAGGCCAACGGACCGTTCGCCGACTGGAAAGCCTTGATGGCCGTGCCCGGGCTCGACCCCAAGAAGCTCGAAGAGCAGAAGTCGAACGTCATCTTCAGCTAGCCGATCAGCTTCGGCATCACCTCTTCGCACATGTCGAGCACGAGGTCGAAGTCGGCCTCGTCGCCGTAGTACGGGTCCGGCACGTCGAGCGATTCGAATGCCGTCGAGTAGCTCAGGAACAACTTGAGCTTGTGCTTGTGCGGCGCGGGACACCGGCGGTCGAGTTCGTCGAAGTGCACGCGGTCCATTGCGAGAATCAGGTCGAACTCCGCGAAGTCCGCGGCGCTGATTCGCCGCGCCCTGAGGCTCGACAGGTCGTAGCCTCTCGCGATGGCGCGCTCGCGCGCGCGCCGGTCCGGCTTCTCGCCGGCGTGATACCCCTCGATGCCGGCTGAGTCGAACTCAAAACGCCCGGTCACACCCTTCTCGGCGGCCATGGCCCGGGCGACGCCTTCGGCCGTCGGAGACCGGCAGATGTTCCCCGTGCAGACGAAGAGAATCCGCGTCAGGGCGCACACCACCGGGCCATGATCGCCTTCAAGTCGTCGAAGAAGATCGGCTTGGCGATATGGTCGTCCATGCCGGCTTCGAGACATCGCGTCACGCTCTCGGTCAAGGCGTGCGCCGTGACGGCGATGATGGGCGTCCGCAGCAGTCCGCGCTCCTGCTCCATCACACGAATGCGTCGAGTCGCCTCGAAACCGTCGAGGTCGGGCATGTTGCAGTCCATGAGAATCAGGTCAGCGCCGGCGGTCTCGAACTTCTGGAGCGCGTCGTCGA
>SCUN01000251.1 GCA_004297655.1 Acidobacteriota bacterium
TCCAGAAACCCGTGGTCGAAGGCGACCAGGTCCTCATCAAGGCCGATCTCCTCGGCAGCGGCTCGTCAATCCTGGGCTCGTTCGAGTCGCGCAAGGGCATCAACGGCAAGATCAGTCTCAGCGAGTCGCTGGTCTGGGCCAAGCGCACCGTCAAGGTGGAATTCGAAGGGCAATCCGGTTCGCTCGTCGTGGACGGCCGTCAGATCTACTCAGGCGAGATCAAAGCGCAGAGTCGCGCGGCGTTCGACGATGACACGAAGTCGCTGCTGAGTTTGCTCGGCGCGATCGAGACGGACTTGAGCAGCTTCGCCAGGGACGTGCGGATACTCGAGCGACAGGCCGAGCAGGTCGGATGGCTGCCGAAGAAACTGCGCTCGACAGCGATGTCGATCATGCGGTACCTGCCCGCGCCGGAGACGCTCTATGCCGAAGCGCCGTTTGATGGCATCACCTGCACGGGGAGCGGTCAGTGCGGGTTCGGCTTCGCCAGCACCAGGACCGGCGCCTGCAACAGCGCCGTTCAGGACGCGCACTATGACTGCTCGAACCAATGGTGTCTGGGCTGTTGCGAGATCCAGAACCCCGGGTGTGACTGTGACTGCGTCTCGGGCGACTTCTTCTGCGGCTGCATTTCCTGCGGCATTTCCTGCCGCGGCAACGAAGCCTGACGCGCCGGCCCGGCCGCTCCGCCGATGACGAGCCTTCCACTCGACGCGAAATTCGCGATCGGCCTGATCGTGCTGCTGCACGTCGGGCCGATCATCTGGGCGGTGTTGTCGAAATCCGTCACGAAGGCGTGGCTGCTGGCCTTCGTCGTACTGCCGATCGTCGGTCCGGCGCTGTATCTCGCAAGGCGCGCGTCGGACCGACGACCGAAAAGCTAGGACCTACCGAAGCCGCCGATTGACTTCGTCCCAGTTGATGACGTTCCACCAGGCGGCGAGGTAGTCGGGCCGGCGGTTCTGGTACTTCAGGTAGTAGGCGTGTTCCCACACGTCGATGCCGAAGATCGGCTTGCGGCCTTCCATCATCGGGTTGTCCTGATTCGCGGTGCTTTCCACGACGAGCTTGCCGCCGTTGTCGACGAGCCAGACCCAGCCGCTGCCGAAACGCGCGGCGCCGCCCTTGTTCATCTGGTCCTTGAACGTGTCGAAGTTGCCGAAGGCGCCGTTGATCGCCTCGGCGATGGCGCCCGTCGGCGCGCCGCCCTTGCCGGGCGCCATGATGTTCCAGAACATCGAGTGGTTCACGTGCCCGCCGCCGTTGTTGCGGACCGCGGTGCGGATGTCCTCCGGAATGGAGCCGAGCTTCTCGATCAGCTCCGTGCTCGACTTGCTCGCCAGCTCCGGATGTTTCTCGATCGCGGCGTTGAGGTTCGTCACGTACGCGTTGTGATGTTTGCCGTGATGAATCTCCATCGTCTGCTTGTCGATGTGCGGCTCGAGCGCGGCGAAGTCATACGGAAGCGACGGAAGTGAAAATGACATGAGCTCTCCTATTGGTTTACGACATTGTAGAACGTATCGCGCTCGACCGGCGTGCGGCCGGCGGCGGTCACGAGCGAGCGCAACGCGTCGGTCGTCATCGCGACCGGCGTTCGCGCGCCGGCCATGTGGTAGATCTTTTCTTCCTGCACCGTGCCGTCGAGGTCGTCGGCGCCGTACCAGAGCGCGATCTGCGCCACGTCCACGCCGGTCGCGATCCAGAACGCCTTGATGTGCGACACGTTGTCGAGCATGAGCCGGGCGACCGCGTGCGTGCGCAGCGTGTCGCTGGCCGACGGCGCCGGCAGCTTGCGCAGCTGGTTGTTGTCCGGATGAAACGCCAGCGGAATGAACGCCTGAAATCCGCCCGTCTCGTCGTTGAGCGCCCGCACGCGCAGCATGTGGTCCACGCGGTCTTCGAACGTCTCGATATGCCCGTAGAGCATCGTGACGTTGGTCTTCATGCCCATGCCGTGCGCCAGGCGATGGATCGCGAGGTACCGATCCGCATCGCACTTGTCGTGCGCGATCTTCTGGCGCACGCGCGGCGCGAAGATCTCGGCGCCGCCGCCGGGCAGCGAGTCGAGGCCCGCGTCGATCAGCTCGCGCAGCACCTGCTCGTCGGTCTTCTTGTACAGATCGGCGAAGAACGCGATCTCCACGGCCGTGAAGCACTTCAGATGAATGCCCGGACGAATCGCGCGCAGCCCGCGCAGAAGATCCGTGTAATACGAGAACGGCAAATCCGGGTGCAGGCCGTTGACGACATGGACTTCGGTGAGCGGTTGATGGGCGCGCTCGCGCAGTTTGTTGAACACCTGCTCGAGCGACATCGTGTAGGCGTCCGCGTCGCCGGGCTTCAGACGGGCGAACGAGCAGAACATGCACGACGCCACGCAGACGTTCGTCGCTTCGAGCCGCAGGTTGTAGTTGTAGAAGGTGTTGGCGCCGTGGCGCTTTTCGCGCTCGCGATTCGCCAGGCGTCCGATCGCGTGCAGGTCCGGATGGTTGAAGAGCGCGACGCCGTCCTCGAACGTCAAGCGTTCGCCGGCCGCGAGCTTCTCCGCGATCTCCCCGAGCCCCTGCGGGCTCTCGACACGATCGAGCATCCTCTCCACTATATTAGATACGTCTCGACACCATGACGATGCCCCCGGCCGCCTCCATTCTCGTCGTCGCGGCGACCGAACGCGAGTTGGCGACGGGCCCGTGGCGATCGTTCTGCTGCGGCGTGGGCCCGATCGACGCCGGCGTCATGACCGCCCTCGAGATCGCCAGAGAACGGCCGGCGGCGATCCTGCACGTCGGCATCGCCGGCGCCCGGCGCGACAGCGGCATTTCGGTAGGCTCCATGGTGATCGGCAGCCGGTCGGTTTACTGCGATGCCGGCCTCGCGCCGAAGTGGGTCCTGAATGCCGTCGAGGCGCCGATCGTGCTGATCGAAGCGGCTGAGCGCGTGCTGCCGCACGCCCGTCTCGAAACGATCGGCACGAGCGCGCTGGTTGGCGGCACGCGCAACGTCGACGTGGAGGCGATGGAAGGTTTCGGCGTGTTGCTGGCGGCCGGCCGAGCGCGCATCCCGGCGATTGAGATTCGCGCGATCTCCAACGAGATCGAAGAAACGGATCGTTCACGCTGGCAGTTCGACGCCGCGTTCAAGGCGATCACGGACGCCACGCCGGCGCTCGTCACCGCCATCCAACAGGCCGTGTGGCTTGCCGATGCGTGAGCTGACGTTCGGCCATTCGCCCTGCCCCAATGACACGTTCGCGTTTCACGCGCTGACGCACGGTCTGGTCGAAACGCCCTGCCGGATCACGCCGGTCCTGCTCGATATCGAGGAGCTCAACCGGCGCGCGCACACCGGCGAATTCGACGTGACGAAACTCAGCGTCGGCGCATTCGCCGGCGTCGGCGTTCGCTACCGTCTGCTGAGAAGCGGCGCGGCGCTCGGACACGGCGTCGGCCCGCTCGTCGTGGCGCGAACCTCAATGTCATTGGCCGACGCTGCGCGAGGGCGCATCGCGATTCCCGGCCGGGAGACCACAGCGTTTCGACTGCTGCGGCTCGCGGCGCCCGAACTCGGGGACGTGGCCGAGATGCGTTACGACCGCATTCTCGACGCGGTCGCGCGAGGTGACGTGGACGCGGGCCTGATCATCCACGAAAGCCGCTTCACCTACGCCGATCACGGTTTGACGAAAGTCGTTGATCTCGGCGACTGGTGGGAAGACAAGACGCACCTGCCCGTGCCGCTCGCCGGTATCTGTGTTCGGTCAGATATCGATGCCGGCACCGTCGCGGCGCTCGAGCGCGCGATTCGCGCCTCCGTGCAATACGCGTTCGACCATCCCGAGGCCAGCCGCGCCTACGTGCGCGCGCACGCGCAGGAAATGTCCGACGCGGTTTGCGACGAGCACATCGCGCTCTACGTGAACGCGCACAGTCTGGATGTCGGCGACGATGGGCTGCGGGCGATCGAGCGTCTGGTCGCCGTGCTACCATCCATCTGACAACCGACGTCTACCCGGTGGAAGCATGGGAAGTGGGCGCAAATCCCACACGGTGCCGCCACTGTAAGCGAGCGTGTTGAAGTTCGTTCCACCTTCGCGCGGCCTGAGGCCGCCGCTTCGGTGGACGCCACTGTGCCTGGGCATGGGAAGGCGAGAACGTCAACGATCACCTCGCAAGTCAGGAAACCTGACCACTGGGCCGTCCTTGAACTCGGCGCGAGACAACGCCGAAGGAGGCCCGTTCATGGGCAAGCCCGCTCGTCTATTCACGCTACTCGCACTATCTCTGTCCCTTTGTTCAGCCGCTGAAGCGGTCGCCGGACCCGTTCGAGGTTCGGTCGTCGACGCCACGGGCGCATCCCTGCCCCGGGCGTTGGTTCGCCTGCTCGACGAGACGGGACGCGAACGATCATCGACGTCTTCCGACAGCGGCGGGCGGTTCACCGTGACCGTCGACAAGTGCGACGCCTGCTCCGTCGAGACGTCACTCACCGGCTTCAAACCCAGCCGCGTGAAGCTGAACGACCAGACATCACTCACGATCGTGCTCGAGCTCGCCCCGATCGCCGACCTCGTCACCGTCACCGCCACGCGCGAAGCGGCGCCGGCCGGTCAGGTCGGCGCGAGCGTCACGGTCTTCACGGCCGATGACATCGCGCGGCGGGGCACGACGCTGGTGTCGGATCTCGTGCGCGAAGCGCCCGGCGTGGCGGTCATTCAGACCGGTGGCCGGGGCGGCCAGACGTCGCTCTTCCTCCGCGGCGGCGAAAGCACCTACACGAAAGTCCTGCTCGACGGCATCCCGCTCAACGAGCCCGGCGGCACGTTCAATTTCGCCGGCCTCACGACGACGAATCTCTCGCGCGTGGAAGTGGTGCGCGGCGCCCAGTCGGCGTTATTCGGGTCGGACGCGATGTCGGGTGTGATCCAGCTCGTTACGGCCCGTGGCGTTTCCGGCGCCCGGCCAACGTTCACCGGAAGCGCGGAATCCGGCGGTTACGCCACTCGTCGCGCCAATGGCACATTGAGCGGCGCCGCGCGAGGTTGGGACTTCAGCGTCGGCGTGGCGGCGACCGCGACGGACAACCGGGCGCCCAACAGCCGTCTCGAAGACAGCACGCTCTCGTGGAGCGCCGGCGGCGCGTTCACCAACGCGCTGACCGTGAGGGCCGTGGGCCGGCTCGAAACCGGACGCGTCGGCACGCCCGGCCAGACGGCGTTCGGCCGCGCGGATCGCGACGCGTTCTTCGATCACCGCGACGGAGTCGCGGGCGTGTCGCTCGAGCAGCGCATCTCGGCCAACTGGAGACAGCGTCTGTCGTACGGTTTCACCCGGACGCGGCAGGACTCGACGAATCTCAAGGAAGACGCCCCGTACGTGCCGTCGTACGGCACGTCGACGGCGCCGTTCACGTTCTTCGACTTCACGTACGACACCCACAACGTGTTGCGCCGGCAATTCGCCAGTTACCAGGCCGACGGGCGGATCAACGCGAGCGGCCGCTTCGCGCAGTTGGTGACGATCGCCGCCGATTGGGACGGCGAGCGCGCCACGCTCACCGACAGGGCCGCGTCGAATGTGGTGCGCGCCGAACGCAACAACATCGGCGTGAGCGTGCAGCACCAGTTCACGGGCCGCCGCGGCTCGCTCGCGTCGAGCCTGCGCGCGGAGCACAACGACAGCTTCGGCGACAAGTGGGTGCCGCGCGTCTCCGGCGCGCTGGTGCTGCACCCCTCGACGAACGGTTGGGGCGAACTCACACTGAAGGCGAATGCCGGTCGCGGCGTGAAGGAGCCGACCATCCTCCAGTCCTTCAGCCCGAATGCGTACTACCTCGGCAACCCGGATCTCCTGCCCGAAATCGCCACGACGTGGGATCTCGGCGTGTCCCAGCGGCTGGCCGGCGACCGCGCGCGGATCGACGCGGTCTACTTCGACAACCGTTACGAGAACCTCATCTCCACCCGAACGACGAACTTCACGACATTTGCGGCGCAGTATTTCAACATCGGCAACACCACGGCCCGCGGACTCGAGCTCTCCGGCGACGCCGCGATCATCCCCGCGCTGCGCGTCACCGGCGGCTACACCTACACGGATTCGAAGATCGTGAAGAGCACGTCGGACTTCAGCACGGTGCTCAAGGCCGGAAACAGCGCATTCCGACGTCCCCGCCACGCCGTCTTCCTGCGCGCGGCGGTGACGACGAAGCGAGTCAACGCGGACGTCGACGGCCAGTACGTCGGCAAGCGAGCCGACAGCGACTTCTCTTCGCTCTCGCCGGAGATCCGGTCGTCCGGAGAGTACTGGCTGTGGAACCTCTCGCTCGCCGTAAAGCTGACGCCGCGGTTCGAACTCTACGGCCGCGCCCTGAACCTCGGCGACGCCGACTACATGGAGCCGCTCGGCTATCCCGCGTGGCGGCGCACCGCGCACGGCGGCGTGCGCGTCCGGTTCTAGGCGGCCACGATGATCCGCTGCGAGGGCGTCTCAGTCGAGCTTGGCGGACAGCCGATCGTCCGCGACGTCTCGCTGACGATTCCCTCGGGCGGGCTCGTCGGCGTCCTCGGACCGAACGGATCGGGCAAGACGACGCTGTTCCGGGCGATTTCCGGGGCGATTCGGCCCAGGCACGGCTCGATCTTCATCGACGACGCCAACGTCAGCACCTTGTCGTCGATCCAGATGGCGCGCCGACTCGCGGTCGTCCCGCAGGAGACCCAGCTCGCTCTCGACTACAGCGTGCTGGAGCTCGTGCTGATGGGCCGGTATCCACACCTCGGCCCGTTCGAAGTCGAAGGGCCCAGGGATCTGGCGTCGGCGCACGCCGCGCTCAACGCCACCGGCACGGACCATCTCGCCGAGCGCGCGTTCAACACGCTCAGCGGCGGCGAAAAGCAACGGGTCGTCATCGCCTCCGCGCTCGCGCAGCTCGGCGAGGGCACGAGCGACGCGGGCGCAAAGGGCCGCGTGCTGCTGCTCGACGAGCCGACGGCGTCGCTCGACCTGAAGTACCAGCTCGAAGTCGCCATGCTGCTCCGTCGTCTTCACGACCGGCAGGACATCACGATCGTGTTGTCCACGCATGACATCCAGTTCGCGGCGCGGCTCTGCAGCGAGTTGGTGCTGCTCGGCGGCGGCCGCGTGCTCGCCCAGGGTTCGCCCGCGGCGGTGCTGACCCAATCCCAGATCTCCGCGCTCTACGGCATCGACCCGGCGCAGGCGGCGCCGTTCGCGCTCCGAGGCACAGGCCACTCGTCGCGATGACGCCGCATCCCGTCACCCGCCGGCTGCCCCTCGTCATCGCGATGTTCGC
>SCUN01000252.1 GCA_004297655.1 Acidobacteriota bacterium
GGGCGAATCTCGTCCAGCGGCAGCGCGGGATCGATTTCACGCAAAGCGCCGCGCAGATCTGGCGACAGCGCCTCGGCTGCACGCGACGTCGAAACGGTCGTCCAGAATGCGCCGACCGGCGACTGGGCCATCGGCACGTAGATCGTCGCCTCCGGCTTCGCGTCGAAGCCGCCCATGCGGACGTCACCTACGACGCCCACAATGGTCTTCGGCGCTTCGGCCGGATCGTCGGTGAACCTGAGCTGATGGCCCGGAGCCAATCCCGGCGCCCAATGCCGGCGCGCGAGCGATTCGCTGATCACCGTGACCGCCGGACTATCCGCCGTGTCGGACTCCTGGAAGCTCCGTCCTTCGATCACGGGCACGCCAAGCGCGCCGGCAAAATCGGCCGACACGTAATTGAAGACCGCCAGCTGATAGTCACCGGACTTCGGTTTCGGCTCGCCGACGATGGTGTAGTCGCTGGAGTTCTTGTCGAAGGAGAACGGCAACATCGTCATCGACGCCGCATGGGTGATCCCGGGCAGGCGACGAACGGCGGTGAGCCAACGTTCCTGGAACGCCCGTTGCTCGGAGACGGCGCCGTACCGGCTGTCGGGAAGCCGGAGTGCGGTCGTGACGACGTTGTCCGGTTTGAACCCCGGGTCCACTTGCCACAACCGCGTCAGACTGCGAATCGTGAGGCCGCTGCCGACGAGCAGGACCACGGCCAACGCCACCTGGATCACGACCAGGGCCGCCTTGGTGCGGCGCTCGCCGCGCGTCGACGTCGATCGGGTGCCGCTGCGGAGCATCGACACCAGATCGGCGCGCGAGCCCGAGAGCGAGGGCGCGAGACCGAAGACCACGACCGCCCCCAACATCATCGCCACGCTGAATCCCAGCACGCGCCAGTCAAGCGTCGCTTGAAACATCGCGGGCAGTTCGATCGGGTTGATGGCGAAGAGCGCTTTCGACATCGCCTCGGCGAAGAACAGGCCGAGGATCAGACCGCCCGCGCCGAGAATCGTGCTTTCGAACAGCAGTTGCCGAACGATGGAGGCGCGGCCGGCGCCGAGCGCCGTGCGCAGCGCCATCTCGCGCGCGCGGCCCGACGCTCTGGCCAGCATGAGATTGGAGATGCTGGCGCACGCGATCAGCAGCACGCCCGCCACGGCGCCGAGCAACAGGAACAGCACGGATCGAAATGTGACGACCGACTGGCCGTGCAGCGGCGTGAGGTGCATCTCCACATCGGCATTCGAATCGGGAAAGCGGCGTTCCAACTCGCGCCCGATCGCGGCGATTTCCTCCCCCGCCGCCTGCGGCGCGACGCCGTCGCGAAGGCGGGCGATGGCAAAACCCGAATGCGTGCCGCGCGCCTTCGCCGAACGATCGATCGTGTACGGCAGATACAGTTCGGGCTCGATCGTCAGCATCTGGCCGCTGAACGTGACCGGCGGCGGGAACGACACGCCGGCGGCGAGTACGCCGATGACCGTGCGCGGCCGGTTGTCGAGCAGGATGGACTTTCCGACGATCTCCGGATCCGCATTGAATCGATTCACCCATGCCGCGTGGGTGAGCACGATGATGTCGTCGCGGGCGGCGTCGCTGTCGGCTTCGGTAAAGAGCCGGCCACGATCTGCGCCGGCGCCGAGCACATCGAAGAGGCCGCCTTCGACGGCGAGGGCGCGCACTCTTGCCGGCGACGCCTGACCGGTCAGCACGAAGGAGCGGGTTCGGAAGATGGCGGCGCCGGCGAGGCTCTTGGCCGCTCGCACATCGGTGAAATCGGCATCGGACCACGGCATTGTGTCGAGGTGCATCGGCGAATACCGTTCCCACAACATCGCCAGACGATCGGGCTCGCGAAACGGCAATGGCCGGAGGAGCGTGGCGTTGACCACGCCGAACACGGCGGCGTTGGCGCCCATCCCCAGGCCCAGCAAGGCGATGGCGATGATCGACGTCGCCGGACGACTGAGCGTGGCCCGGACGGCCTGGCGCCATTCGGACGTCATCGATCGCATCAACGACGCGCGGGCCGGCGAGGCAGAGCGGCGCTCGGCGAAGCCGCGGGTGATGGCGTCGACGTAGAGGCCGATCCACAGCCGGGCGCGGCGCAGCGGGCCTTTCGCGCCTTCATCGTTGAGCAGGTCGGCGGCCGCGGCCTCGAGCTCCGCCTGGTACTCGGCGCGAAACGCCGCGGGGAAGCACTTTGACAGCCAGCGATAGACGCGCACGGTCAGTCCTTGAGCGAGACCCGCCGGGCGCGCGCGGTGGCGACATCGCGGGCGGCGTGGGCTAATTCGCGGCCGAGCGCGCGGCGGCCCGCGGCGGTCAGGCGGTAGAAGCGGCGGGACATCCGGTCTTTCGGCGCATGTTTCGGCGGGTCGACTTCTTCGGTGAATCCGGCCGCGGCCAGGCGTTTCAGCGATCCGTAGAGCACGCCGGGCCAGAGCCGCACGCGGCCGCCGGTCCGTTCGAGCACGTCGGTCATGATGCCGTAGCCGTGACGGTCATTGTCGGCAAGCGCAAGCAGGATCTGGAGGGCGGCCTGATTGAGTTCCATGTCTCATTCTGTATATATCATGACTTGTATATATACGGGCCTGGCCGTCCGATGCCGGGCAGCCGGCGCGCCGTTCTACCCGGCGGATTGTCCTTTCGGCGGCTCCCAGAGTTCGATGCGATTGCCTTCGGGGTCGGTGACCCAGCCGAATTTGCCGAAGTCGGTTTCTTCGATCTTGTCGTCGACGTTGCAGCCTTCGGCTTTGAGCGCCGCGACGAGCGCGCGGAGATCGGCCACGCGGTAGTTGATCATCACAGCCTGCGACGTCGGGAAGTACGTCGATTCAGGCTTAAAGATCGACCACGCGGTGGAGCCGGGCTCAGCGCCATCCTTCGGCGCGTCCCACTGAAAGGTCTTTCCCCACTCGCCCGCGTCGATGTCGAGATGGACTCGGTACCACTCGCTCAGCCGGGCGTGATCCTTCGCTCGGATGAACACGCCGCCGATGCCTGTGACGCGCGTCATTTCTTGTAGACCACTTTCCCGTTGATGATCGTGTAGACCACCTTCGCCGACTTGATCTCCTCGTCGGGCACACGGAGGATGTCCTTCGACAGCACCGTGATGTCGGCGAGCTTGCCGGGCGCGAGCGAGCCTTTGACGTCTTCCTCGAACGCCGCGAACGCGTTGTTGAGGGTGTAGGACTTCAGGCCTTCCATCCGCGACATCTTCTGGTCGCCGAAGAAAACGCTGCCGTCCGCCAGCTTGCGCGTCACCGCCGCGTAGTAATTCGGAATCGGATCGACATCCTCAACCGGCGCGTCCGTGCCGTTGCTGACGATGGCGCCGGATTTCATCAGCTTCTGCCACACGTAGGCGCCTTCCTCGGCGCGCTTCGGCCCGAGACGGGCCAGCACGTACGGCGCGTCGGACGTCGCATGCACCGTCTGCATGGACGCAATGACGCCCATCTGGCCAAAGCGCGGGATGTCGGCGGCGCTGATGTGCTGCGCATGTTCGTCGCGCCACCGGAGCGCCTTCATCTGCGCGGTGGTGAGGCCGGCATTCTTGAACGCCTCCTCATAGATATTGAGCAGCTCCCGGTTCGCGCGGTCGCCGATGGCATGCGTGTTCAGCTGATAGCGATGATCGATCGCGAGCTTGGCCGTCGCCTTGAAGTCAGGAATCGGCGCGGTGTTGAGCCCGGTGCTGTCGGGTTTGTCGAGGTACGGTTCGAGCAGCCAGGCGCCGCGCGAGCCGAGCGCGCCGTCGAAATGCACCTTGATCGACCGGACGGTCAGGCGATTGTCGAGGCCGCCGATCATCCGGTACTTGTCGAGGCCGGCGGCGAGCGCCGCCGGGCTGCCGTTGACCATCGCGTAAAGCCGCACGTTGAGCTTGCCGGCCTCGTACGCCGCCTTGTAGCGGTCGATGACGCTGAAGCTGTTGCCGGCGTCGTGGAACGACGTGATGCCCTTCGCGGTCACTTCCTGATCGGCCAGCTCGAGCACCTTCTCATTGCGCGCGCGCGTCTCATCGGCGGTCGGCGCAGGCTCGCCGGCGCCGCGGCGAACCAGGCCGCTCGCGCGCTCGCGCAGAAGACCGGTGGGATTGCCGTCCTTGTCGCGGAGAATCTCACCGCCGTTCGGATTCGGTGTGTCTTTCGTGATGTTCGACAGCTTCAGCGCCATGCCGTTGGCGAACGACGCGTGGCCGCTGGCGTGCGTGAGAACCACGGGGTTATTCGGCGACACGGCGTCAAGCGATTCGTGCGTCGGGAATCCTTCGACGTTCGGCTGTGGCGTCGAGGTCCATTTCTCCTGATGCCATCCGCGGCCGACAATCCACTGGCCTGGCCGCGCCTTCTTCGCCGCTTCACCGACCATCGCGACGATCTCGGCCCAACTCTTCGTCGGCATCAACTCGAGGCCGAGCTTGCCCTCGCCGATGCCAAGAAAGTGCCCGTGCCCTTCGATGAAACCTGGAATTGCGAGCTGTCCCTGTAGATCGACGACCTGCGTCTTCGTGCCGACGTACCGCTGGATCTCCGCATTC
>SCUN01000253.1 GCA_004297655.1 Acidobacteriota bacterium
CTCGAGGATCACGCTCGGCGATACGGTCGTCGTTCAGGGCGCCGGCGCGGTGGGCATGAGCACGGCGGCGCTCGCGAAGAAATCCGGCGCCGGGCAGGTCATCGTCATCGGCGGGCCCACGTCACGGCTCGCGCTCGCAAAGGCGATGGGCGCCGACGTCACGATCGATCTCGAGTCCACGTCACCGGAGTCGCGGTTGGCTCAGGTGATGGATCTCACCGGCGGGATTGGCGCCGATGTCGTCGTCGAGGCGGCCGGTTCGCCGCGGGCGTTCGAGGAGGGGCTGCGGCTGGCGCGCAACGGGGGCGCGTACGTCATCGCCGGTCATTACACGAATACCGGCGACAGCACGATCAACGCACACGAGCACATCAACCGGAAGCACCTGGACATTCGCGGTTGCTGGGGCAGCGAGGTCGGGCACTTTCTGCGCGCCCTGCGCGCGCTCGACGAGCATCGGGATGACGTGCCGTGGCACGCGATCGGCGCGAAGACGTACGGGCTGACGGAGATCAACGCGGCGCTGGCGATGGCCGAGTCGCTGGCCATCCCGAAGGCGCTGGTCGATCCCTGGCGGTGAAAGCTATTTCAGGGCTGCGTCGATCGTCTGCTGGAACTGCGTGAACGGATAGGCGCCCGGGATGGTCTTGATCGGCGTCAACTGATTCGTCTTCGGATCGAACTTGCCAACCACGAAGAACGGCGTGCCGCTCGCCCCGAGCGAGATCGCGAACTGGGTCGACTGCCGGATCGTCGCCGAGTACTTGTCGGCCGCGACGCAGGCGCTGAACGCCGCGGCGTTCAGGCCGCTCTCTTTCGCCCGCGCGAGGAGCTCGTCCGGCGTGTGCGATCCCGCCTTCGAGAACAGGCGATTGTGCAGATCCCAGAACTTGCCCTGTTCGACGGCGCAGTGCGCGGCGACGTGCGCGCGGATCGACTGCGGGTGCAGCTCGTCGATGGGGAAGTCGCGGAACATGTACCGAATGCGATTCGTGTCGATGTAGGCCTGCTGGATCGAGGGCATGACCTGCGAGAAGTGGCGAATGCAGAACGGGCACTCGTAGTCGGAAAATTCCACCAGCGCAACGGTGGAGGTCGCTGAGCCCTTGAACGGCGCGCCGGTCATGTCGATCGTTGACGGCAGCGCGCGCGGCTGTTGCGGCGCCGGGCGGGCGCCACCCAGCTGCTTGGCCATCTGCGCCTGCGCGGTTTTGAGCGCCTCGACCTCTTTTCTGAGCGCCTCGACGTCGGACTTGGATGCGCACGCGATGGCCACGACGGCCACGGCCGCGAGTGTCAGCAGTTTCTTCACGATAGCTCCTCGATTTCGTCCAGCGCCGCAACGGCCCGGCGCATGTGCGGAATCGTGATCGATCCGCCGACGACGAGTCCCACGTTGAACGCTTCCAGAAATTCCGCCCGCGTCACGCCCTCTTCCTTGCAGCGCACGATGTGATACGTCACGCAGTCGTCGCAGCGCAGCACGAGCGAGGCCACGAGGCCCATCAGCTCCTTGGTCTTCACCGGCAGCGCGCCGTCTTCGTACGCGCGCGTGTCGAGCGCGAAGAAGCGCTTGATCTCGAGGTTGTCCGATTCCAGAATCCGCGCGTTCATCTTCTCGCGGAATTTTCGAAACGCTTCCAGTCGTTCGCCCACGCCAGCCCCCAAAATTCGTGAAGGTATTGTACGCTCACCGTCGATGCTGCGCCGCACCCGCATTCTGGCCACCGCCGGACCATCGACACCGCCGGCGGTGTTGCGCGAGCTGATCCGCGCCGGGGCCGACGCGTTCCGCCTGAACTTCTCTCACGGCACGCAGGAGACGCAGGCCGCCATGTACCGGGCGATTCGGGAGGCCTCGGCGGCTGAAGGGCGGCCGGTCGCCGTGCTCCAGGATCTGAGCGGGCCGAAGATCCGCACCGGCGAGATCGCCGAGCCGTTCGTCGTGTCCGCCGGCGACGCGCTGACGATCGCGCGCGGCGCCTTTGTCGGCGGACCCGGGCGGATTGCCTGCAGCTTCGATGCGCTGTTCTCGGCCGTCAAGCCCGGGAATCGCCTGCTCGTCAACGACGGTCACATCGAACTCGAGATCGTCTCGGCGACCGCCGACGCGCTCGACACGCGCGTGATCCAGGGCGGCGCGTTGTCGAGCCACAAAGGGATCAACCTGCCGGGCATCACGATTCAGACGTCGGCCGTGACGCCCAAGGACGAGGCCGATCTCGCGTTCGGCATTTCGCTTGGCGTCGACCTCGTCGCGCTGAGTTTCGTTCAGACGCCGGACGACATCACCCGGGCCCGCCGGCTCGCGGCCGCCGCCGGCGCGGCGGACCTGCCGATCATCGCGAAGATCGAGCGCCCGCAGGCCGTGGACGGCATCGAGGCAATTCTCGATGTCGCCGACGGCGTGATGGTGGCGCGCGGCGACCTCGGGCTCGAATTGCCGCTGGAGAAGTTGCCCGCGGCGCAGACGCGCGTGACGCGCGCCGCGCGCGCGCGTGGCGTGCCGGTGATCGTCGCCACACAGGTGCTCGAGTCGATGATCCACGAACCGCGTCCGACCCGCGCCGAGGTGACCGACGCGGCGCATTCGGTGGACCAACGCGCCGACGCCATCATGCTGGCCGGCGAAA
>SCUN01000254.1 GCA_004297655.1 Acidobacteriota bacterium
TCTCAAAGTCCGCACCGGCGACTACATTGTTTCGCTCGACGACCGGGACCTGAAGACCACCGACAATTACTGGCAGCGGTTAACACTGCCGTTCACCAACAAGCTGCGGTTCATACTGAACGACAAGCCGTCGAAAGACGGCGCGTGGGAAGTGGCGATCGTGCCCGGCGGCAACTTCGGCGACCTGCAGTACGCGCGGTGGGTCGAGGATCGCCGCGTGATGGTCGACAAGCTGAGCAATGGCGAGATCGGCTACCTGCACATCCGCGCGATGGACGCGCCGTCGCTGCGGCAGTTCCAGCTCGATCTCGCGGCGAATCGCACGAAGAAGGCGCTCGTCATCGATCAGCGCTTCAACGGCGGCGGCGGCATCGACCAGGAACTGCTCGCGATCCTCGCGGGCCGCGAGTATCAATACACGATCGGCCGCGACGCCGGCGTCCGGCAGCCGCGCCCGCAGAACTTCTACGGGCCGATGGTCGTGATGCAGAACGAGCGGTCCGCTTCGGACGCCGAGATGTTCCCCGCCGGCTTCCGCGCGCTCGGTCTCGGCAAGGTCGTCGGCGTGGCGACGATGGGCGCCGTGATCGGCACGGGCTCGTACACGCTGCTCGACGGCTCCGCGATCCGTACGCCCGGCAGCGGCGTATGGATCACCCAGGGCCGCCAGAACATGGAGAACTTCGGCGTGCCGCCCGACGTGATGATCGACAACACGCCGGCCGACCACCTGAAGGGCCGCGACATGCAGATCGAGAAGGCGGTCGAGGTGCTGAAGGCGGAGATCGCGGCGCGGCTGAAGTAGCGAGCTACACGCGCTCGAACACGCGGACGCGCCGGAGCACGAGATCCGCCATCCACAAGATCAGCGCCGCCCACAACAGCGCCGGCCATAGCGGCCGGCGCGTGGCGCGGTGTTCGCCGGCGGTGTTGGCGAGCACGGCGGCCGTCGGATTCCAGTGGCCGCCGGTCGCCTCCGCGATCGAACGCAGCGCGGGCTCGTCAGCCGGACGGAATCGATATTCCTCGTTCGCGTCGGGCACGATCAGCCCGGAGGTGATGCCGGTCTCTGATCCGACGACGGCCGCGGCAAACGGCTCGGCGGCATCCACGATCGCGCGCGCTTCGTAATGACCGGGCGCGGTCTGGCGCGCGGAGATTTCGACGGGCGCGCGAGTGCCTGATTGCACGCGGATCTTCGGCGCAAGGAAATCGCGCGGCTTGCCCTCGGCATCGTGCGCATCGAGTGACAACCCCATCGTCCGCACCGCGCCATGCACGGCGCCGGGTTCGATCGTCAACTCGACGGCCGGCGGGCGGCGGCGCTCGAGCGCGCGAACGATCGACGCGAAGAACGGCCCGTAGCCGCGCCAGCTGACCCAGTTCGAGGCCCAACGGTCCTTCACGTCCGGCGCGAAGAGCGCCGTGCGGCCGAGGCCGGCCTGCCAGAAGGCCAGGATCGGATCGCCGTCCTTGGTCGTCAGGAGTTCGATGGCGGAGTCCTTGATCACCGTGGCGGTGCGGCCTTTAAGCGCCGGAGCCTTCGTCACGTCGACGTCGGTCAGAAAACTCTTGTGCTTAAGCGTCAGCTCGATGGGCTTCTCGTCGAACGAGACGTTCGGAATCTCTTTCGCTTCTTTCACGAAGATCTGCGGCACTTCGTTCGCGTCTTCGACGAGGTAGTGGCGGCCCTTGCCCCAGTTGGCGATGCGCGAGAGCAGATCCGCGTCGGCGTCCTTGCCGACGGCGATCGATGACACCGTCATCTTTCCGGCGACCATCTTCTTGACGAGCGTCTCGTAGTCATCCGGATACGAGCGGCCGTCGGACAGCAGCACGACGTGCTTGGCGCGCGCCTTCACGGTGCTGAGCGCCTTGTAGGCCTGCTCGAGCGCCGGGAAGATCAGCGTCTGGCCGTTTGCCTGGATCGCGGACACGGCCTTGCGGATCTTGTCGCGGTTCTTCCCGACGTTCTGCACCGGGACGTCCCAGCTGTAGCCGTCGTTGAACGTGATGACGCCGACCGACTGGCGATCAGCGAGCGCGTCGATCGCCGCCTGCGCCGCCGCCTTGCACAGCTCCATCACCGAGCCGTTCATGCTGAACGACTTGTCGAGCACGATCACGAGCGCGATCTCGGGCTCGTCGCGGCGTTCGAAGGTCACCGGCGCGATGCGCTCGAGCTCGGTCTTGCGGTAGCCTTCCGGCCCCTCGCCGAACACGTTCTCGCCGCCGGCGATCAGCAGGCCTCCGCCGCCGGTCTCCACCCACTCCGCCAGCGATCGCATCGCCCCCTCGCTGAGCGACGAGCGCGTGACGTCGCTGAGAATCGCGACGTCGAATGGTTCGAGCGCGCGGCTGTCGAGCGCCAGATTAGAAGGCGAACGCAGTGCGACGTCGATGCCGGCGGCGGTCAAGGCGCCGTTCAGGTATCGCGAGCTATTACCGCCGGCGCCTTCGACATACAGCACCTTCGGCCGCGGACCGACGAGGACGACGCGATCGAGGCGATTGTTGACGGGCACCGGATCGCCGGCTTTCGTCACGGTGGCTTCGATCGCCTGCGCGCCGATCGATTCGAGCGCCGCGTCGAGCGTCACCTGGTTCGCGCCGATCGCGAGCGTCGCCGTTCGCGTGGCAATCACCTTCCCGAGCGCCCGCAGTTCTACGGTCGCGTTGCCCGCGCGCTGGCTGGTCAGATGCACGGCGACGGAGAACGTGCCGCCGGAGGAAATCCGCTCGGGCACGTCGATCGCGTCGATCCACGTGTCGCCGAGATCCGGCGGCGACAGCGAGACAACCGAGACCGGCACGCCGTCGGCGTGGAGACGCGCGATCGCGGCGTTGGTGTCGCCCGACGTCGCGCGGCCGTCGGAGAACAGCACGATGCGCGGCAGCGCGCCCGGCGTGAGCGAGGCGCGGGCCAGCGTCAGCGCGCCGTCGACATCGGTGCCCAGACGATTGACGGCCGCTGGAGGCGGCGCACCCTCGGTGCCGAACCCGCGCAGCGCCACAGTTGACTCGACGCTTGCCGCGTCTCGACCGAAGGCGATGATGCGGGAGTAGGCCGGGCGAACGGCGGCGTTGAGCTCGTCGATCTTGCCGGCCGCTTTCAGAATTTCTCCGGGCGCGACGCTGTGCGACACGTCGACCACGTAGACGACCGAGAGCTGCGACGACCCAGAGGAAATCACCGGCCGCGCGAGCGCCAGCACGATCAACCCGAGCAAGGCGGAACGGATCAGCGCCTGAAGCCGGCGCTGTCGCGGATTGAAGTTCGTGCGCGCGTACCGCAGGACGAACCACGCCAGCGGAATGACGAGGCCGAACCAGAACGCGGCGGGCGTGGTCCAGGAGATCGACATCAGACCGTGAGCCTGCGCTGCCAGGTGAACCACTCGGCCGCGAGCAGCAGCAATGCGCCAATGGCGGCGTACAGCCACCACGGACGGGCGCGCGATGACGAGGAAGCATCCGCGCGTGTGGCTTGCGGAAGCCGCGTGCGCTGCAGATCGGAGATCTCCGGATCGCCGGCGTTGACGGCGATCACGCTCGTGGCGCCGCCCGAGGTCGCGGTGTAGAAGCCGACTCGGTTGAGCTTGGCGAGCGACACGCCGTCGATGTGGCTCACCGGTACCGGCTTGCCGTCCGGACCGACGATCGACTGGACGGCTCCGGTCAGTGTCGCCGGGCCGGGCTTCCGCGTGCCCCCGGGCGCCGGATGCGCCAGCCAGTCGAGCGCGTTGCCCATCAGCGCCGGAAACCCCGGCGCGAACATCAGCTTCGAATCCGTCACGCTGAACGTGAAGAGCACAAACCGCTGGTCCGGTTCCTCGTGGACGTAGATCAGCGGCGTGCCGTCATCCCCGGTTGCCACGGCCGTCAAGTCCTTTGCCGCGTAGCGCCTCGGGAAATCGAACGTCATGCTTCGCAGGTCAACCCCAGAAATGAGATCGGGACTCGTTTCCGCTAACGTCGGACCGGAAACGAGTCCCGATCTCGTCTGAATCGGCGGCTCGGCGGGCGGGGCGACGAACAGAGCCGGGACTTTCGCGGGGGACGCCGGGAGCACGCGGTCGAAGATCAGGACCTGTTCCCGGCCGGGCGAGTAGTTCTTCGGCGACACGAACGTGGCCTGGATGCCCGGATCCTGGCTGAGCAGCGGGCCGTAGGATGCGGGCTGGTCGCTCACGACGGTCACTGCGATCGGCTGCGCGCCGGCGATCCACGCCACCGCTTCGTCATCG
>SCUN01000255.1 GCA_004297655.1 Acidobacteriota bacterium
CCAACAAAACTCGCTTCACGCCACCCGCCTGCGAGATCATATCGCCGTCGCTTGATGATCCTCACCATCGCGCTGCTGTGGCTGATCGTGCCGTTCGGGCTGGCGATCACCTGGTATCTCTGGCCGTACCGCCGCAGCGCCAGCGTGCGGTTCCTCCACGCGCTCCTCGTCGGCACGGGCGGATGGTGTCTCGGGTATTCCGGCGAGATTCTCGCGGGCACGGAGTCCGCGAAGCTGGCATGGGCGATGGCGCAGTACCCGTTCATCGGCATCCTGCCGGTGGCCTGGATGGGGCTGTCGTTCGCCCTGCGTCACAACGGCCGCGCGCCCTCCCGCGGATTTCTCGCGGCGCTCGCCGTGGTCCCGGTGCTGACCCAACCGCTCGTCCTGACGAACGAGTTCCATCACCTGATCTGGCGCGGCTACGCCATTCAGCCCCTGGGGTCGTTGCAGTTGCTCGTGGTCGATCACGGCCCCGGGTTCTGGGTCTTCAACATCTACTGCCTCGCGGTCGTCGGTGTCGGGCTTCTGTCGGTCGCATGGCTCGGCCTCAGCGCGCGGTCGATGGGCGCGGCCCAGCGCATCGCCCTGCTCCTCGCGGCGCTGCTGCCGGCGGCGGGCAACCTGCTCTACACGCTGCAGATCGGCCCGCTGCCGGGACTGGATCTCACGCCGCTCGCCTTCGCGCTGAGCGTCGTCGCCGTCAGCCAGGCGATTCGCGGCCGCGGCATCGTCAACATCGTGCTGCTGGCCCGCGACACGGTGCTCGAGCGCTTGCCGGAGGCCGTCTTCGTGCTGAACGACCAACAGCACGTCGTTGACGCCAACCGCAGCGCCCGCTCGCTCGCCGAGGCGAACGGAGGGTTCAGCACGGGGACGTCGCTCCGCACGCTCCTGCCGTTTGTGCCGGACGATTGGCAGGCCGGCCAGAGCGGCGAGGCACGCATCGTCCAACAGAGCCGCGACGGCGTATCACGCAGTTATCGCCTTCAGGGCCTCAGCCTGCAGCAAGACCGCGGCGAGGCGGCCGGGTACGTGGCGATGGTGGCGGACATCACCGCGCAACAGCTGATCAACCGCCGGCTCGAAGAGGCGCGTGAGGCCGCCGAGGCCGCCTCGCGCGCCAAGAGTCAGTTCCTCGCCAACATGAGTCATGAAATCCGCACGCCGATGAACGGCGTCCTGGGCATGGCGCAGCTGCTCCAGCAGGAGGGCTCGCTCGACGAGACGGCGCGCGGCTACGTCGACACCATTCTCGATTCAGGCACGACGCTCATGGGGATCCTCAACGACATTCTCGATATCGCGAAGGCGGAGTCCGGGAAGCTCACGCTCGAGATGTCGCCGGTCAGCCCGCGCGCGATCGTCGACGAGATCATGGCGCTGTATCGTCCGCAGGCCGCCGCCAAAGGACTGACGCTCGAACACCACCTTTCCGCGTCTCTCCCCGCCACCGTCATGGCCGACGGTCTGCGCCTCCGTCAGATCTTGATGAATCTCGTCAGCAATGCCATCAAGTTCACGTCGCGCGGCGGCGTCGTGATCCGCGCCGACTGGATCACGCCGGACCACGCGCTCGCCCGCCCGGTGCTCCGCCTGCAGGTCATCGACACCGGCATCGGCATTCCGGCCGAACAACAGCATCAGATTTTCGCGTCGTTCACGCAGGTTGACAGCTCCGTCACTCGACGATTTGGCGGCACCGGCCTCGGGCTGGCGATCGTCAAGCAGCTGGCTGAACTGATGGGCGGCGATGTGGCGGTCGCGAGCGAACCCGGAAAGGGCGCGACGTTCACGGTGAATCTTCCGCTCGCGGCATAGAATG
>SCUN01000256.1 GCA_004297655.1 Acidobacteriota bacterium
GACGGATTACATGGGCCTCAACAACCACCCGCATCCGTACGGCATCGTGATCGCCGGCAACGATCTCGGCACCGCGAAGCAGAGCTTCCTCTACTGCGCCGCCTACGGCGACGGCCGCTTCATCGTCCGCGGCTTCGGCGAACCGCAGGCCGGCGGCCCCGCGACGGGAGCGTTCCAGATGAACGGCCGTCAGGGCGGGGCAAACGCGGCGGTGAACAAGGCCGCCGCCGTGCATTCGCCGGTGACGCAGGAGATCGCGATGTCGGTCAAGGGCGACAAGGTGTCGTGCACGATCAACGGCACGGAAGTCGCGAGCTACACGAAGGCGGAAGTCGTCGCCGCCGGCAAGCTCACGTCCACCGACGGCGTCTACGGCATCCGCTTCGGCCACAACACCGACGCGCTGGTGAAGGGCCTGGCGCTCGTCAAATAGCGACGTCGCGGTTTCAGGTTCCACAGGGCGGGCTGCGAATCGCGGCTCGCCCTTTTTATTGCCGCCGCTCTTTTAGAGCGCCGGCCGCGCGTGGCCGCTCGCGCGCAGTGATACTGACGTCGTCTCGAGCCCGGGAGATTGGGCTTCGATGGTGAAGACGTCGTTGCCGCCTCTGCTCTGCACGAGACACATGCACAGCCCGTTGAAGGCAGACCGTTTCGTCGCGCGATCCGGCTCGTGACTGCTCGGATCGCCGTTGCCGACGCCGATGATGCGCACCGGTCCGCCCACGCTGAACTGAACCTCGTTCGCAGCGGTCGGCACGATCCGTCCGTCGCTGTCTTGTACCTCGCAGAAAGCGACGATGGTGTCTTCGCCGTTGGCGACGAGGGCGGTGCGATCGGTCCGCAAGACGAGTTTCGCGGGAACGCCGGTCGTTTCGCGGCGCGCGACCAGCGTGCCCGCGCGATTCGGGTGGCGGCCGCGCACCTCGATGGCGCCCGGCTGATAGCGCACGTTCCACGCGACGTGTCCGTTCTTCTCGACCTTCTGCCAGCCGGCGGTGACGCCGTTCACGAACAGCTCGACCGTGTCGCAGTTGGTGAAGGCCCAGACTTCCACCGGCTGTCCTTCCTTTCCGGCCCAGTTCCAGTGCGGGAACAAGTGCAGCACGGACTCGTTCGTCCACCAGGCTTTGTAGTAGTAGAAGAGGTCCTTCGGGAAGCCGCACATGTCCAGGATGCCGAAGTGCGAGTTGATGCACGGCCACTGGTACGGCGTGGGCTCGCCGCGGTAGTCGAAGCCCGTCCACACGAAGCCGCCGGCGACCCACGGCCGTTCATCAGCGTGTTTCCACCACGTCTCGGCCGTTGACGCCCACGGCGGGAAGTTCCGGTCGTAGGCGCTCACATAGCCTTTCGTCAGATCGTTCTCGTAGACGCCGCGCGTGGACACCGTGCTGGCCCACTCCGAGCCGATCGTCGGCTGCTTGGGGAACTTCTCGTGGAATGAGTCTGTGCCGCCCAGCGTGTAGTTGAATCCGAAGACGTCGAGCAGCGGACCGACGCCCACGCCGCGATTCCATCCCGTCGCGCCGTTGTTGGCCTCGGTGATCGGACGCGTGGGATCGAGACGTTTGACGAGGCGGATCATCGACGCGCCGATGCGCCCGCCGCGCTCGGTGTTCTGCTCGGGTTCTTCGTTGCCGATCGACCACATGAAGACCGATGGGTGGTTGCGGTCGCGACGAATGAGCCGCTCGAGTTGGAGCAAGCCCTCTTCGCTCGAGTCCATCATGCGCGTTTCGTCCATGACGAGCATGCCGAGCCGGTCGCACGCGTCGAGCAGCTCCGGCGTGGGCGGGTTGTGCGACGAGCGGTACGCGTTGGTGCCCATTTCCTTGAGTTTCCTGATGCGGAAATCCTGCAGAGCGTCCGGCAGCGCGGCGCCGACGCCCGCGTGGTCCTGATGGTTGCACATGCCCTTGACCTTCACGGGCTGGCCGTTGAGGAAGAACCCTTTGTCTGCGTCGAATCGGATCGTCCGGATTCCGAACGTCGTGTCGACGCTGTCGTCGCCGATCGAGACCGTTGCGGTGTAGAGATTCGGCGTGTCGATCGACCACAGGCGTGGCTTGGCGACTGTGAACCGCTGAGTGACGGTCTTGGTTTCCCAGGGGCCGAGCGACAGCGGCAAAGTCTGCGCCGGACCGGAGCCGGAGATCGCGGCTTTCACGCTCGCCGTCACAGCCTTGTCCTGCTCGTTGACGACTTCGACCTGGACTTTCACGGTGGCGCTGCCGTCTGCGTGCACGTCACTCGTGACAAACGCGCCATCGTGCGCGACATGGAGCGGCGCGGTCTTCTCGACCCAGACGTGGCGGTAAATGCCCGCGCCTTCGTAGAACCACCCTTCGTTCTCGGTGGCGTCGACGCGAACGACGAGCACGTTGCGGCCGCCGTAGTTGAGGAAGTCGGTGACGTCGTACCGGACGGGCGTGTAGCCGCTGAGGTTTCTGCCGAGATAGTGGTTGTTCAGCACGACCATCGCGTCGCGGTACACGCCGTCAAAGGTGAGCGAGATGCGGCGACCGGCGTCAGTTGCTGGAATGTCGAACGTCCGGCGGTACCAACCGATCGAGGTCTCCGGGTACGTTCGGCCCAGCGGTTTGTAGCCGTGGCCGTCGAGGCTGCGGTCGTTCACGAACGGCAGGTCGATCGCCCAGTCGTGCGGCAGATCGACGGACCTCCACGACGCGTCGTCGAACGTCGCGCTCGTGACGCTGTTGCGGCCGCCGCCGATGAGGTTTCCGGATTTCGCAAAGATGCCGCCCCGGCCGAAGCCGAAGTCTTTCGCGGCGTCGTTGGCGTGCCCGAGCGAGAACTTCCAGCCAAAGTCGGCCAGGAGCCGCTCGCGGGGGGCCTTGGCTGAGCTTTGGCCGTAGGGCGGACTGCTTTCGAAGTCCGCCGAATGGTCCGCCGGATTTCCGGCGGCGCCCAGAATTCCCGTGAAGCGTGGCGTCAGCGCCAGCCCCGCGGCGGAAGCGGACGTCTTCAGCAGTTGACGGCGAGACCAGCCCCGTGAGCTCATGCGGGAAGGATAATGGATTGGATGCCCGCGCGCGCCCTCATTGCCGTGTTGATGGCCGGCCTGTTTTCGCAGCCCGCGCCGAAAAGCGCGACCTTCCTCAGCGATCACCTGCTCGTCACCTGGTACGGCAACCCCCGCAGCACGCTGATGGGGATTCTCGGGGAACAGTCCGGCGCTGCCCGCGCGGCGGCGCTCAAGGCACAAGCGGCCGCCTACGTTCCGCACACGTCGAAGAAGGTCGCGATGGCGTATCACCTCGTCGCCGTCGTGGCGACATGCACCGAGGGCGCCGACAAGATGTGGCGGCGGCGGGAGACCGCCGAGGTCATTCAGGCGCTGCTCGACGAGGCGCGCGCCAACGGATTTCGCCTCATCCTCGATATCCAGCCGGGCCGATCGACGATCGCCGATGAAGTGGAAGCGCTGATTCCGTTCCTTTCCGAGCCCGATGTCGACCTCGCGCTCGATCCCGAGTTCGCGGTGGGCGGCTGCGAAGTGCCGGGACGCCAGATCGGCGAACTCGAGGCGGCGGAAGTCAACGGCGCCATCGCGCGGCTCGAGCTGTTGCTGAAAGAACGCCGGCTGCCGCCGAAGGTCCTCATCGTCCATCAGTTCCGCAACGACATGCTGCCGGACAAGGTGAAGATCCGCGACAGCGACGTCGTCGACGTGGTGCTGGTGATGGACGGCTTCGGGTCGCAGACGCTCAAGAAATCCACTTACCGCGAAGTGATGCGCCGCCCGCTGGCCTTTGCCGGCATCAAGCTGTTCTATCGGCAGGACACGAATCTCTTCACGCCGGCGCAGGTGCTCGGACTGAAGCCCACGCCCGCGCTCGTCATCTATCAGTAACGTTCAGGAGGAGCTGTTGATGAACTGGAAATCGATCTGGGCTGTCGTCGCCGGCCTGCTGTTCACCATCATCGTCACGACACTGGTCGACTTCGCGCTGCACGCCGCGAAGGTGTATCCGGCGTGGGATCAGCCGCTTGACGATCGCTTGTCGGCGATCGCGCTGTCCTATCGCATCGTGATCACCGTCATTGGCGCGTGGATCACCGCGAAGCTCGCGCCCTCGTCGCCGATGAAACACGCGATGGCGCTCGGTTATCTCGGCCTGGTGATTGGACTCATTGGCGTCGCGGCGACCTGGAATCTCGGCCTCGGACCGCACTGGTATCCGATTGCGATTGCCGTGCTCTCGATCCCGCAGTGCTGGCTCGGCGGGAAGCTTGCCAGCCGGGGCAAGTAGGTGTATCTGTACTTCGGGATGAACTTCAGATCGGCCACCGTCATGGCCCTGCTCGCGGCGGGCTGCGGTTCGCACGCGACAATGCCGACGGCGCCGCCGCCGACGATCACTGCGTTGCAGGTCGTCGCGGATCAGAAGCCGTTTGACGTCGGTTCGGATTACCGCCTCAGGGCGGTTGCGACCATGACGGATGGCGCGACGCTGAATCTGTCGAGCGATCTCAAGTGGTCGACGTCCAAGACCGCTGTTCTCGACATCACGCCGGAGGGTGTCGTCACGGCGGTCTCGGCCGGTGAAGCCATCGTCACGCTGAGGTGGAACGCTTTCACGGCATCAACGACACTGCGGAGTCAGCAGACGCGATCGGGCGTGTTTGTGCGTGGGCGCGTGACGGATCATGTCACAGGAGCCGGCGTGGCATCGCAGAAGGTGTGGATCGCCGATACGACGACCATCACTGACGTATCGGGCAGTTACTCCGCGTGGTTGCCTCAGGGCGGGTTGATCTACCTCGATCTTGCTCCGTCAAACTCGCCGGGTTACTCGAACTTCTTTGCCGCATCGGGGTTTCGCGGAGATCTGCTCCGCGATTCAATGATGTGTTCGGCGAGGTACGGGCGAGTGGTTGATTACGACACGGGCGCGCCCCTTGCCGGTGTTGCGATTCGTGAAGCTTGGGCTGGCGGCAAGACCGTGCCCGGCACGTCATCGGACGGCACCTACCGTTTCGACATCTGTCCAGGGATCGAGATCGGCAACACCGCGTGGGTTCAGTTTGATCTAGATGGCTACACCGGCTATCACTTGGGCGTCGGTCGGGGCAGGATGGATGTCAGACGATTTGATGTGCAACTGCGGCGCACGGCGTCGCCGGTTCAACGATAGAGTCCGATCACAATGAAACCAGCAGTATTCGCGGTCATCGCCGCGCTGACCGTCGTATCGGCGCGGGCGCAAGGAAATCTGGACGCCGTCAAGATCCGGCTGACGCCGGCCGCCGGCGTGGTTCACATGGCGGAGGGCATCGACGGATTCGGCGGCGGCAACGTCGCCGTCTCGGCGGGCACAGACGGCCTGTTGCTCCTCGATGACATGTACGCCGGCATGGCGGAAAAGCTGCAGGCGTCGCTGAAGACCCTGTCGCCGCTACCCGTGCGCATCGTGCTCAATACGCACTTTCACGGCGATCACATTCAGGCCGACACGATCTTCGGCAAAACCGCGACGATCATCGCGCACGAGAACGTCCTCAAACGGATGACCGCGTCGGGCAAGCCCCTGCCGTTTCCGATGGTCACGTTCGACGACCGGCTTACGATCCGATTCAATGGCGAGAACGTGCACATTCGTCATCTGCCGAACGGCCACACTGACGGCGACGCCATCGTGTTCTTCGAGACGTCGAAGGTCCTCCATCTCGGTGACATGTACTTCGTCGGGATGTTTCCCGCGGTCTACGCCGAGGGCGGCGGCGACATCAAACAGCTGATCGTCAATCTCGACCGCGTCCTGGCCGAGTATCCCGCGGACGCGAAGGTCATCCCGGGCCACGGTGATCTCTCGACGATGACGGCGCTGAGAGGGTACGTGACGATGCTGAAGGAGACCGTGTCGGCGACCGAGCGTGGGATCGCGAGCGGAAAGACCGCAGAGGCGATCGAGCGGGACCCCGCGATTCAGAAATACGCGAAGCTCGGCGACGGCGGCGCACAGACAGTGCCGCAGTACGTCGCCATGCTGGTCAAGCTGTTAAAGGGCTAGTCACCTTGGAGGGCCTGAAGTTTTCTCCATAGCTCTCCAAGGTGAATTGAACTTACGCGCTGGCGCCTGCGGGCGTGCGCTGCGGACGCTTGTCGTGTCCGCCGCCTTTGTGGCCACCGCCGCCGCCCTGGTGACCGCCGCTCGGTTTGCCGCCGCCACCGCTGTGTGACGGCTGGTTCTTGCGAACGAGGTCGCCGATCTTACGGGCGATGCCGGCGAATTTCGTCTGAAGCGCGGCGGCCTGATCGCCCGGCACGGGCGGCAGGCGCTGCCAGGACGCCTGCGCGTCTTTGAGCGTGTCGGCGGCGCTGCGCCACTTCGAGTCGTCGGTCGACCGGCCGCCCATCGCGTTCTGCGCGAGCGCGGAACGCAGTTTCTGCGCGAGCAGTTCGGTGGGCGAGAGCGCCTTCTTCGGTTCCGGCGCGCCTTCGTTCAACTGTTCGAGCAGCGTCTCGAGGCGCGTGACGAGCTTCTCCATTCGCGTGATGGCCGCGGCGGGATCCACATCGGTGCCCTTGAACGCATCGGGCCATTTCGCGATGACCGACGCGAGCGTCTTCTGCCAGCGGTCGACGAGCGCGCGGAACTCCGCGGTCGGGATCGGCACGGCGCGGTTCCATGTTGTGCGCAGCGTCTGGATCTTCTCGGCGAGGCCTTCCGGCGCGTCGCCGTCGGTGGCGGCGATGCCCTCGAGCGTCGCGAGCCACTCTTCGCGTTCCGCGATCTTGCCGGCGAGCGCGATCTCGTGGCGATGGTGGTAGCGCTCGAAGAAGTTGTCCGCTGCGGCGCGGAAGCGCGTCCAGAGCGCTTCGGATTTTGCGCGGCGGAGCGGACCGACGGTCTTCCATTCGGCCTGCAGCTTCTTCATCTCGGCGGAAGCGGCATCCCAGTCGGTGGACTGCGCGAGCTCTTCGGCGCGGGCGCAGAGGGCTTCTTTCTTCGACTGGTTGTCGCCCCAGACCTTCTTGCGGGTGGTGAGGTCTTCGCGCCGGCGCGAGAAGAACGCGTTTGAGGCCGCGCGGAAACGCTTCATCAGATCGCGCGCCGGATCCGGACCGTCGCCGCCGCGCAGCATCGGGCCGGCGTCCTGCCAGGCCTTCTGGAGTTCCTGGAAGCGGGTCGCGGTCTTGACCCAGTCGGTCGAGTTGACCAGCGATTCGGCCTCTTCGACGAGCGCGGTGCGCGTCGACAGCGACGCGGTGCGTGCTTCCCGGACTTGTTTGAAGTAAACCTCACAGCGCAGACGGATGAGATCGGTCGCGGTGCGGAATCGTTCCCAGAGCTTCTGGGCCTGGTCGCGCGGGGCTTCCGCGGCCAGCTTCCACTTGCCATGGAGGTCGCGCAGCTTGCGGGACGCGGCGGCGAGATCCGACGGCTGGCCGTGCTGTTCTTCGAGCGCGAGCTTGGCGACGAGCGTCTCGGCCTCGAGGATCAGACGATCCTGCGCCTGCTGATTCGCGAATCGGCGCCAATCGTCCATTTCGCGGAGGTCGCGCACGCGCGGCGCGACCTTCTCGAGCCAGCCCGTGAGCGTCGCCGCGGCTTCGCGGAAGTCCTTGCGGTCGATCGCCGACGCTTCGTCGAGCGCGGTGCGGACGTCCTTCATGAGGCGCTCGCCCTCGCGGAGCGTGATTTGCTCGGCTTCGGCGACGCGCTTCGCGCGATCGGACATGCGCTGGAGCTTGACGAGCTGCTCGTCAAGCGTCTTCGTCGCGGCTTCCTTGACGAGGGCGTCGCGGCCGGCGAACACCGCGGCCACGGCGTCGAGCCGCGTCTTGAGATCGTCGGCGGGACGGCCGGCGTTCTTGAGAACGGTGGCGAGGCCGCGCGCCTCGCGCACGAGCGTGCGCCACCGATCCGCGGCCGGCGTCTCCTCCATCGCCGGCAGGGTCTCGGCCTCGGTCACGAGCGCGTCGAGTTTCGCGCGCGTCGTGTCGAGTTCGGCGCCCATCTCGTGGCGTGTCCGGCACGCGGCCACCGCCACGGCGAATCGCTCGGCCAGTCGAGAGGCCTCCGGGCCGTTCCCAACGAGTGGCGCGAGCGACCGCCATTCTTCTTCGATCGCGTTCAGTTGCGCTTTCAGATGCTCGGGCGTGTCGGCCACGAGCGTCTCCACGCGGGTGAGGAGCGCTTCGCGCGTCGCCACCGCTTCGGCGCGCGAGCGCGCCAGTTCGACTTCTTCTTCGGCCGCTCTCGCGGCCTGCAGGGCCTTGTCCGCGGCGTCACGCCGCTTCGCGTCGATCGCGCTGTTGGCGCGCGAGACGACGTCGGCGAATCGCGCCGCGCCCGCGTCGCTCGCCGCGCCCAGCGTCGTCCAGACGTCGGTCAGGCGCGCGAGTTCGGTCTCCGCGCGCGCGACGTCGGCAATCTGGGCGACCTGCTCGATCGCGTCGGTAATCTGTTGTTCGCGGCGCGCCTGTTCTTCGGCGGCTTTGATGCGGGTGGCTTCGGCTTCGTCCATGTGCTGCATAAGGGTTCGGGCACGCTTGGAGACGGCCTTTTGCTGGGACCGTGATTCCAACGTTTCGAGGAGCGCGCGATCGGGCGCCGACGCATCGATCACGCGATCGAATGCGGCGAGAGCCAGATCCTTGTGGTCGCTTTTGAGGGCGACGTTGGTGAGTTCGTCTCGATCGGCGATGCGATCGAACGCCGCGCGGGCGGAGGTTTCGTCCTTGGCGTGCCGCGCGATGCTGCCAAGCGCGCGCGTGTCGGTCACGCGCGCCAGTGCCGCCGCGCGCGCGGAGGCGTGCGGCGAGGTCTTCACGATGGTGGAAAGCTTCTTCTGGTCGGACACGCCGGCCGCCGCGCTGGCGGCCAGCGCTTCGTCACGGCCCGCATCGGTCGCCAGGCTGACCAGCCGTTCGGCGGCCTTGTCCCGGACGTCCTCGTCGGCGTCGTTCTGTGCCGCCTGGGCCAGCACCGCGACGTCGTCCACCCGGCCCACCGCCACCCGGCGTACTCGGGCCTCAGTATCCGTTTCGAGCGCCTCGGCAAACACCGCGGGGTCGTCGGTCTCCTTCAGACCTTCGAGACGGACCGCGAGGTCCTGGTGCTTCCACTTCGGGGTGCCTTTGAGTTTGTCGATGATTCCCATGGGGGCTGTTGGGCGCTTCGGCGCCTTCCTTATAAGGAAGGATCGTGCCGGTTCTCTGACGGCCGGACAGGCGGTCGGTTGTAAGGGTTAACTAATGTGAAATCAGGGGTTACCGGAATCCTCAACTATAGCGCAGCCACCGGGGGGCATGCGGCCAATCCGTACTACCGGATTTTGGATTCGGTTCGTTGACTGGAAACGACATCGGGTGTCGTTTTTCGGAAACGACACCCGATGTCGTTTTTCTCTCGTTGGCACGCGCTATTAACCGACCTCGGCCTCGAGCCGCGTGACCAAGCTGTCGAGCTGATCGACCGTGGCTTTCACGGTTTCGGGCTGTGACAGGTCGATCCCCGCGTTCTTGAGCAAGGTCATCGGGTGGTCGCTGCCGCCGGCGCGCAGGAGCGTCAGGTACCGCTCGCGTGCCGTCTCGCGATCGGCATCGCCGCCGGCCGTCAGCGTCTTGGCCAGTTGCGCCGCCGACGCGAAGCATGTCGCGTATTGATAGACGTAATACGGCGAGTTGAAGAAATGTGGAATCCGCGCCCAGGTCGCCGGCGTCAGCGCTTCCTGATCGATCGCATCGCCGTGGTACGCGCGGAACGTGCTGCCGTACAGCTCGTTGAGCACTTCCGCCGTGATCGGTTCATCCTGTTCCACTTTTCGATGGGCCTGCAATTCGAAGTCCGCGAACATCACCTGCGTGTAGAACGTGCTCGTGATGTTGTCGATGGCGTGCTGGAGGAGGACGACGCGTTCCGCGCGGTCGTTCGTGTTGGCGAGCAGATGCTCGAGGAGCAAATGCTCGTTGAGCGTGGACGGCACTTCGGCGATGAAGATCGTGTAGTCCGAGTACACGAACGGCTGCGACTCGTGCGAGAGCATCGTGTGCATCGAGTGGCCCATCTCATGCGCCAGCGTGAACACATCGTCCAGCGTCTCGCTCCAGTTGAGGAGCATGTAGGGATGGACGCCGTAGACCGGCGCGGAGTACGCGCCTGAGCGTTTGCCGAGATTCTCGTAGACGTCGATCCAGCGGCCGTCGAATCCTTGCCGCATCCGCTTCTGGTAATCCGCGCCGAGCGGCTTCGTCGCCTCGACGATCGGATCGAGCATCTTCGCGTAGTCGTAACGGCGATCCCACTCGACGAGCGGAATCGACTGGTCGTAGGGAAAGTACTTTTCCAGCTTGAGAACCTTCTTTCGCAGCCGGTGGTATCGCTGCAGCGGGCCGTTGCCGGCGCGCGTCGTCGTAATCAGGTTCTCGACGACCGAGGCCGGAATCGCGTTGCCGTGGAGCGCCGCGTCGAGCGTCGTCTTGTATCCGCGGGCGCGCGCGTAGAACCAGTCGCGCTGAAGCACGGCGTGATAGAGCGACGCGTAGGTGTTGAGCGAGGCCGCGTACGTGGCGTAGTGTCCGAGAAAGGCCGCGCGCCGGTCGGCCTGCTGGCGGTTGGTCGCGAGAATCGCGCGGTACTGGCCGTAGGAGACGACGACCTTCTCGCCTGTGCTCAGCTCGACTTCCGGGAACTTGGCGTCGGCGGTCGAGAGCGCGCTATACGAATCGTGCGGCGCGCTCGATAGCCGCGACGACAAGGACAGAAGGTGTTCGCCCTTTTCGTCGAGGACGTGCTCCTGGAGGCGGAACAGCTCTTCTATTGCGAATTGATAAGTGAGAAGTGTGGGATTGGAATTGATCCATTGGCGAATTGTGGCAATGGGGATTTGCAGCAATTCCGGGTTGAACCACGCCGTGGCTTCCTGCCATCGCGCCATGAGCGCCTGCACCTGCTGGCGGCGCGCGTTGACGCTGTTGTCGCGCTGATCCTCGTCGTACTTGAGCGACGGGTAGAAGTAGACCGTGTAGGCCAGCTTGCCGAGGTCGTCGTTGAGCTGAAACGCCTTCAGGACCTGACCGGCGCCCTCGGCAAGGGTGCCCTTGAGGGCGGCGTATTCCTCGATCCGCGACTCGAGCAGCGCCCGCGCGGCGTCCCACTGATCCCAGCTCGTGAAGATGTCGTTCAGATTCCAGGTGAATTCGGCGGCGATTTCGGAGCGATTACGCGACACGGTTCCTATTATGCGGCAGTCTGAAAGTGACCAATAAACTTGGTCATATATGCAATAATATTGGTCATCATGATGTCATCGCCATTTGGCTCCCAGTCGCGCACCCAAACACTCGTCGCGCTGGCGCTCATGGAAACCAGCTATCCGCGGGAACTCGCGCGCCTCCTGGGTACCGCCGTGAACAACGTGCAATCGGCCCTTCGGTCGCTCGAACGCGATGGCCTCGTCGTGGTGCGATCCGTTGGCCGCACGAGAGTGTTTCAGT
>SCUN01000257.1 GCA_004297655.1 Acidobacteriota bacterium
GGGAATCGGGGAATCGGGCAATGTTTCATCGGGCAATCGGCGATGGGTAATGGATCGGCGATGGGCGATGGAACATCGGTAATCCATTGCCGGTCGGACCATTGCCGATTGCCGTTTCATCGCCGATCGCCGATTGCCCGATCGGCCATTGCCCGATTCGCCGATTGCCAGACTACCTATGAACCGGGCCTCATCTCCTGGCCGGCCGCCAGCCCTGGCTCTCATCGATTTCCTCGACGGCCACTCCAAGGCGCGCGGTGAACTCGGCGTGCGATCGCGCACGACCGGCCGAGCGGTAGTTGGTCATCGCACCCGTGGCGGACCGATTGAGCTGGTCGGCGGTCGATCGCCAGCGCGGATCACTAAAGAGCGGTGAAGTGTAGTCGGCGATCGCCGCCGCGAATTGACCAAGCCGTTCCCGAAGTTCCTGAGGTGTCATGCAGCCGGAAGGCTGCACGCTTCATGCCGACCGCGCTCAGAGCGCCTCGCGATGGCCCATTGCACTTTCTGCCATCTCCCATCCGCCCCTACATTGCAGATTCTTCCATTGCCGATCGCCGTTCCATTGCCGATCGCCGATTACCCGATCGAACATTACCCGATTCCCCGATTCCCACATTACCCATGAATGCGGGCTTGTCCCCGCGAAGCTATTTCCAATCGAGCAGGGCGATGGCTTCCTTAGCTTCCTTCTCGAACGGCCCGCCGAGCGAGAGGTACTGCTTGTAGGCCGCGATGGCCTTCTTCCGGTCTTCTTCGCCGATCGCCGATTTGTCGCCGAGCCGTGAGGCGGCGATGTTCTGCTGCAGACGCAGATAGCGAAGGTGATACGCGCGGCCGAGATTGAAGAAGCCGAGGCTGTCGGCCGGTTTGGCCGTCGTGATCTTCGTAAACACGTCGATGGCATCGTCGAACGCGCCGCGGCGCACCAGCAGCGTGCCGAGCGCGTTCTGCGCCTCGGGCTCGAGCGGCCAGCGCCGAGCCGTGTCGCGCAGGATGGCGAGCGCGTCGGCGCTGCGGCCGAGACTGAGGTTGGCGTCCGCGATATCGAAATAGACCGGCATGAACTCCGGCACGCGGACGCGCACGGTGTCCCAGGCCTTCAGAGCCGCCTCGTAGTGACCCGTCGCATATTCAGAGAACCCTAACGCGTACGACACCCAGGGCGACGTCGGCCCGGTGGCCACGGCCTTGTTCAACGTCTCGCGGGCCGTGACGACGTCTCCCTTCGAATACGCGTCCCAGCCGGCGTTCGCCAGCTTCTGTGCCTCGGACGCGCCGCCAGACGGCGCGATTTTCGTCAGCGCATCGACGTTGCGGCCCGAGTTGGGACGGACCTTGGGCGTGGCGTCGGCGACCGTCGGGGGATCGCCGGCGCCAGAATTGAGAATCGTGGGATTGACAATTTCGGGAATGGGGATTGCGGGATTGGAAATTGGCAAATCTGCCGGCGCGGGCCCCGGTGCCGGTGTTGACGGCGCGACCGGCGTTGACGTCGCGACGTAGCCGCGGCGCGCGCGCACGGTCAGGCCGGGCCGCGTGACCTTGACGTCGATCTTCCGGTACGAGCCGTCCATCGGCTTCTCTGGCGAGTACCCGAGCACGTAGAAATTCCCGGACATCGTCGCGACGATGTCGAGGGCCGGGCGCAGATCGTTGCGGTTCATGAGGAACTCGCCGCCCGTGTCGATGGCGATGCTGCTCATCGCGTCGCTGTTGCTGTCGAACGTCACCGGCGACATGTCGCCGGCGGCCGTGAGCGGCTGGTCGTTCATGAAGTTCTGCGAGCGCGGGTCCCGGTTGAGGCCGCGGGAGTCGAGCGTCGAGAACCGAACGTTGTTCTTTGCGGCGATTTCGACGACGGCCTTCAGCTGGCTTTCGAGCTCCGTGGTGAGAAACCCGTCTGAGAAGAGCACGACCTGCTTGCGGCCCGGGAACCGTCCGAGGCCGTTGGCGAGCGTGGCCATCGCGGCAAGGCTGAGCTGGGCATCGCGATGCGACTGGCTGGCGAACTCGCGTCCCTTGGCTTCGACCTGCTGGCGCACGACTTCATTGCCGCCTTTGCCGGAATTGCATTCTTCGGGCCGCTCGCCGCAGGCGCGCAGCACGACGGCGTTGATCGTGCCTTCGTTGCCGCGCGCCACCGCCAGCGCCTCGGCATCGTCAATCAGGCGCGGCCACGCGCGCAGATCGTTATAGCGCGCCTGGTTCGGGCCCTTCATCGAGTCCATGGCCTTGAGGAGCGCGGCTTTGTCGCTGTCGATCTTGTTGTTGAGCATCGTGCCGCCCGACAGGATGCCGATCATGTCGGTCGGCAGGGCGCCGTCCTTCAGAAAGCTCTCGACGGCCGAGCGGCTTCGTTTGTACCCATCGGCGGAGAGGTGCGCGAGGTCGAAGACGAAGACGAAGACGCGATTTCTCACCTCGACACGAACAGTTGGCGAGCCCGGTGCGCCTGGTGCGCTGGTGGGCGGGTGCTCTGGTGCTCCGGTGCCGGGTGCGCCGGGGGGTGCGGTGCGGCTTCCGCTGCTGGTGCTTGGGGCGGTGACGAGGTAGATCGTCTGGACCGGCTGAGGCTTGCCGTCTTCGAGGATCTGGAAGTCCGCAGCCGTGAGGTCGGTGACCGGCTTGCCGCTCTTGTCGACGACCGTCGCTTCGACGGCGATGACGTTCGACGTCGTGCGAAACGTCTGCGCGCTGAGCGAGACGCCCAGCGCGACGGCCAGCGCGAGGCTATTTCGCAGCGACATCAGCGACGACAAGAACCGCCTTCTTGCCTCGGACTTCGAGCCACGTCAGCTTCCTCGAGTCGTTGCTGAACGACGGCGAGTAGACGCCGCGCGTGTCGTCGATCTTCTGCTTCGCGCCGGTTTTGTCCATGATCATCAGCGCGCGGTTGTTCGGCTCGGCGTACGCGATCAGGCTCGTGCCCTTCGGCCCCCAGCCGAACGACTGGCCTGGCACGATCGGCTGGTTCATCCACTCGCCGACGTTCTGGCCTTTGAGCTTCATGATTCTCGCGGTGCCCACCTGCGACTGCTGCGCCGCCGCCATAACGGACTCGGCGCTCGCCGATCCCGCGGCGCCCGACACATCCGCGCCCGAGCCGCCGCGCGCGTAGTCGCCGCCCATCGGAATCGCCGTGGCCGCGTTCTTCCGCTGTTCTTCCGACACCTCAATCACAAACTTCTCATCGTCAGGCGCGGCTTTCCACGATTTCCAGGCCCAGTACGTCGCCGCCCACGCCGGTTCGTCGTCCGCGTTCTTCGTGGCGCCCGTCGCGGGATCGATCAGGTAATGGTGCAGCGCCTTCGGCTGCGCGTCGGATCCGAGTTCGGCCGTCTGCAGATAGAGCTGCGTGTTGTCGGCATTCCACGCGAGACGCCGGATCACGCCTTTGAGCTTCGACATCTCGAATTCGGCAACCGCTTTCGGCGTGACCTTCGTCGCTGACGCGGACATGGGCGCCGGCTGGGGCGCGAAGAGCAGGGGCAGAGCGAGGAGCAGGGTGGTCATTTCTTGATGGCCTCCAGCATGCGTTTCAGTTCCACCGCGTTTGGCTGACTCGCGAGTCCGGCTTCGAGCGCCTGGACCGCCAGCGCGGGTTGCTTCAATTCCAGATACGTATCGGCCAGCGCGAGGTGCGCCGGGATCATCGACGGATCGGCCAGCGCGGCGTTACGAAACGCTGACACCGCCGCCGTCAGATTTCCCGTGCCGCGATGCGCCCACCCCAGCATAAACGCCACCGGGGCCTTCTTCGGGTTGGCGTCGAACGACACGCCGAGCGCCGCGACCGCCTCCGGGTACTTCGCGCTCTTGAGGAATGAGACGCCGTCCAGGGCCGATTTGTCGGACGGGTCGATCAACCTGGCGATTTCGCTCGATGCCGCCTCGGAAGGCTCCGCACGCGGAGGCGCGGAGACGATTCCCGCGGGTGCTGAACCCTCCATGACGGTCACCTGGCGACGGAGTTCCGACACGAGTTCGCCGCCGGCGCGGATCTCCGCGCGCGCGACGTAATCGCCCGGGGGCACGCCGGCGAGCGGCACTTCAAAGAAGATGTCGCGCAGCACCTGACCGTCCACGTCGCGCGTGTCAGCGGGCACGCCGGTCACGCCGATGGCGGGCGCATTCCCGCCGGTGGCGATGAGCTCGAGCCTCGCGGTGACCTTGTCGAGCTGCTCCGGCGCGCGGCCGTAGATGCGAATCGCGCCCGGCAGCGGTTCCTTTGTATATGCGCTCGCCCGGACCGGCAGCTGCGCGCCCGGTTTTCCCAAGAGCAGATCGCTCGCCGAGACATCGGGTCCGCCGAGCGAGCGCACGGCGAACTGCCGGTCAGCGCTTCCCAGCAGTCCGCCGGGTTCGCGGACGATGCAGCGCATGAGGTATTCGCCGGGCGGGAGCGTGAACTGCACGCGCCACGGACTGACGCCGCTCGCGCGTCCTGGCACCGGTCTCGTCGGCAGCGCGATCGTGTCGGCGCCGGATGCCGCGAGGGCGCCGGTTCGGGCGTTGCGGACAACGAAAACGACATCTGCGGCCGCGGTCCCTCGTCCCTCGTCCAACGTCCCTCGTTCCGGTCCATCGGCTACTGGCAACTCGGCTTCGAGGCTGAGCACGATGCGCTCGGCGCCGCCGGATCCTCGCGTCTGATAGGTCGTGTACTCGACGTGCAGGCCCTGGTGGCCGAACGGGGCGGCGAGCGCATTGTCGATCGTCAGCCGGCGGAGGCTGGGCAACGACGAGGCGCGGGCGTCGGCGCCCGCGGTGTAGCCGGTGCGCGTTCTCACCGTGGCGCCAGGCCGCGTGACTTTCACTTCGATCTTGCGATAGCCCGTCCGGTCCGCGAGCGCCTCAGGCGACGGCTCGAATCCGACGATGTAGTAGTCGTTGCTCGGGGTCGCGAGCTTCCCGAGCGCGTCGTCGAGGTGCGACATCGCGTCGGGGATGAGCGCGCCGTTGGTGTCGGCGGCGAGGCCGCCGATCGATTCCACGCGCGCGAGCGCCTCGGCGGCCGCGTCGTTGCCGCTGGGCTCGTCGGTCATGTTGGTGACGCGGTTGTTGAGGTCGAACGTGTAGACGACGCCGTAGACTTCCGCGGCGGCGGAGGCGACGTTGCGCAGTTCGAGCGCGAGGTTGTCGCCGAAGAACCCCTCGCTGAAGAGCAGGATGTTCTTGCGGCCGTCCACGTTGCGAAGGCCCCGGAGCAGCTCGGCCGTGGTCTGCAGAAAGCGGCGGCTGTCTCCGTCGGCGCGCGTCGCGACGATCTTGGCGTTCTCCAGGACGAGCCGCCGGAGCGCGTCCTGCGACTCGCCGGCGCGACGGCTATTGGCGATCGCGTCGACCAGGGCCGACGTGCGCGAGGTCGTGCCTTCGGCTGAGAGAAACAGGAAGCGATTCATGACCGCCTCGCTGCCTCGCTGAATCGCGAAGGCTTCGTAGTCGGTCATCTCGATCTGCATGCTGGCGTTCATGCGGTTCATGCCGCCCCGAACGCTCTGCAACTGGTCGATCGCCGCGCGCGTGTTGTTCGTGAACGACAATGACGGGCCGGGCGACGGCACGCCGTAGACCGCAACGCGGTCCTGCGGCTGGATCTTCTCTTTGATGAACCGTTCGGCGGCGAGCCGGACCTTCTGCTCGGCGCCGGCGGTGATGTGCTCCTGGTCGAAGAGCAGGACGTAGAGCTGGCCGCGCGGCGCGCCCTGGTTGGTCGAGACTTCCGACGCGATCGTGCGCATCGCCGACTCGGCGTAGGTCCGGCCGGCCTCGGCGATGTGCTGGATGAGGAGCACCGGGCGCTTCGAGCCGCCCTCGATGACGTGCACTTCATCCGCGCGGAGGTCGGGAATCGGGCGGCCCGACGCGTCGACGACCTGGACGTCCAGGCGCGCGACGTTGGCGGTGGCGGTGAAGACCGGCGGCCGCTCCTGCGCGGTCAATGCCGCCGCCGAGAGGCCCACGAACAGGCACCCGAAGATCGATGGGATCTTCATTTACTGGAAGCCTACCATCTAGCGCCCGAGGAGGCGCCGGATACCCGCGATGTCCTGGGCGTAGAAGGCGGGCGGGGCGGTCGCGATGAAGCGCTCGCCGTATGCCCGGGCGTCGGTCATGGCGCCGGCCTGGGCCAGCGAGATCGTCAGATTGAACAGGGCGTCGAATTGCGTTCCGTCGAGCTCGACCGCGCGCCGCCACGCTTCGATGGCGTCGCCGCCGCGGCCCGTGCGCTGAAAGATCACGCCGAGCGTGGTGTAGCCGTTGGCCAGCGAGGGGTCCGCGTCGAGCGCTTTTTTCACCCACGTCTCGGCCTCCGCGATCTTGTTCTCCCGCAGCTTGACCGTTCCGATGTTGTGCAGCGCGATGCCGTTGGTCGAATCGACGAGGAGGACCGCGTTGAAGCACTTCAACGCCTCGGCGTCCTTCCCAGCCTGGCCGTACGCCATGCCAAGGGCGTTCTGTGCTTCCACGTCGTCAGCGGGGGAGATCGGAAGAGC
>SCUN01000258.1 GCA_004297655.1 Acidobacteriota bacterium
GCCGCTTCGAAGCGCGCGTGCGCCGAAACTGGTTCATTCCCATGGCAGCGATGACGCTCCACGGCCGCGTCTCGATCACCTTCTACGTGCACCGCAACGGCGCGCTGACCGAGCTCGAGGTCGTCAGAGTCTCCGGTGTCGACTCCTTCGACTCGGCGGCGTTCAACGCCCTGAAGCTCTCGAACCCCGTCGACCCGCTCCCGGCGGCCTATCCCGACGATAAGGCCCTGTTCACCGTCACCTTCCTGTATAACGAACGTATCAGGTAGGGGGACGGACCCCTTTTCCACAGGTTTTCCACAGTTGGGGACAGGTCTCCTATTCGCATTCGTGGGCCCGACTGCCACCGGGAAGAGCGCCGCGGCCATCAAGCTCGCGCTCGAACTGGGCGGCGAGGTCGTGGCGTGCGACTCGACCGCCGTCTATCGCGGCATCGACATCGGCACGGACAAGGTCCCGCTCCACGAGCAGCAGGGGATTCGACACCACCTCGTCGACATGGTTGGTCCGACCGAGACGTATTCGGCGGCGCGATATGCGGCCGATGCCGCGGCCGCGATTCGCGACATTCACGCGCGCGGCAAGGTGCCGATCCTCGCCGGCGGCACCGGCTTCTACTACCGTGCGCTCGTGCGCGGTCTCTTCCCCGGCCCCGCCCGCAACGACGCGCTGCGCGCCCGGCTCGACCGGATCGCCGCCCGCCGCGACGTGACGTCGCTCCATCGTTGGCTCGCGCGCGTCGATCCGGAATCGGCGGCGCGCATCCAGCCGCGCGACCAGAAGCGCCTCGTGCGCGCGCTCGAGGTCTACCTCCTCACGGGCAAGCCGCTCACGTCGCACTTCGCGGACACCGCGTCGCCGCTCGCGGGCTGGGAGATCCGCGCCACGGGGCTGAACGCGCCGCGCGATGTCCTGCGCGCCCGGGTCGCCGCGCGCGTCGACCAGCAATTCGCCCGCGGCGTCGTGGACGAAGTCCGCAACCTGATCGCCGCCGGGGTGCCGAAGACGGCCCATGCGTTCAGCGGCCTCGTCTATCGACAGATCATCGAGATGCTCGACGGCCTTCGCGGCGAAGCCGAGACGCGCGCGCTCATCGTCCAGGAAAACATGCGCTACGCGCGGCGGCAGCTCACCTGGTTCCGCCATGAACCTGACGTACACTGGCAAGAGCTTCACCATGAAGACATGAAGGCGTGAAGCGCTCCACTATGCGTCCTACCCGCGCCATCGTCATCGTCATGGACTCCGTCGGCATCGGCGAGTTGCCGGACGCGAATCTGTACGGCGACGAGGGCAGCAACACCGTCGGCAATATCCACCGCCAGGTCCCGCTGAAGATTCCGACGCTCCGATCGCTGGGGCTCGCGCGGCTCGTTGAGATTGGCGCGCCGTCGCCGGCGCCGCGCGGCGCGTGCCTGCGCCTGGCGGAGCGCTCCGCCGGCAAGGACTCCGTGACCGGCCACTGGGAAATGATGGGCGTCGTGCTGCCGAAGGCATTCCCGACGTTTCCCCACGGATTCTCGAAGGAGACGATCGTCGAGTTCGACCGCCGCACCGGACGGAAATCGATCGGCAACATCGTCGCCTCGGGCACGGCGATCATCGATCAGCTCGGACCGGAACACATGCGGACGGGCGCGCCGATCGTCTACACGTCGGCCGACAGTGTGTTCCAGATCGCGGCGCACGAAGACGTGATTCCAATCGACGAGCTCTACCGCATTTGCGACATCGCCTTCGACCTGGTCGGGCGCGGCCTCGGTGTTGGACGCGTCATCGCGCGGC
The DNA here is from genome assembly GCA_004297655.1 of Acidobacteriota bacterium. Lineage (GTDB taxonomy): Bacteria > Acidobacteriota > Vicinamibacteria > Vicinamibacterales > SCN-69-37 > SCUN01. The sequence continues at coordinate 1,786 of SCUN01000258.1, forward strand.
CGTTCATCGGCCAGCCGGGCAGCTTCTCGCGAACCTCCAACCGCCGGGACTATGCCCTCGAGCCCATCGGCCCAACGCTGCTCGATCGCGTGAAGGGCGCCGGGCTCGACGTCGTGGGCGTGGGCAAGATCGAGGATCTTTTCGCGGGCAAGGGTCTGACCCGGGCTGTCCATACCACGAGCGATGATCACGGCATGGACGTCATCACCGCCGAGATGGCCTCAGTCGATCGCGGCCTGATCTTCGCCAACCTCGTGGACTTCGACACGCAATACGGCCATCGGAACAACACGGCCGGCTACGCCGCGAATCTCGAGCGGTTCGACGCCCGGCTCGCCGCGCTCGTCCCGGCGCTTCGCGACACCGACGTGCTCGTGGTCACCGCCGATCACGGCAACGATCCGACGACGCCAAGCACGGACCACGCGCGCGAGTACGTGCCGGTGCTCATCGCCGGGAAGGCCGTGCGCGCGGGCGTCGAGGCCGGCACGCGCACGACATTCGCCGATCTGGGGCAGACGCTCGCCGAGCTCTTCGGCGTAGACGCCCTGCCGCACGGCACGAGCTTCCTGAAAGAGATTCTCCTGTGACGACCATCCGCGAAGATCTCGAAGCCCGCGAACGCTCGCAGCTCTCGCCGCACGCGGCCCGGAGCGCCGAGAGCAAGGGCCGCGTCCGCCCGGAGCCGCCGGATCCGATTCGTCCCGTGTTTCAGCGCGATCGCGATCGCATCATCCACAGCAAGGCGTTCCGCCGGCTGAAGCACAAGACCCAGGTCTTTTTCGCCCCGATGGGCGATCACTACCGCACGCGCCTCACGCACACGCTCGAGGTCTCGCAGATCGCCCGCAGCATCGCGAAGGTCCTGCGTCTCAACGAGGAGCTGACCGAAGCCATCGCGCTTGGCCACGATCTCGGCCATCCGCCGTTCGGGCACGCCGGCGAGCGCGTCATCGACAAGCTCATGCCCGGCGGATTCCGCCACTACGAGCAAAGCCTGCGCATCGTCGATGTCCTCGAGAACGGGCGCCAGGGGCTCAATCTCA
>SCUN01000259.1 GCA_004297655.1 Acidobacteriota bacterium
CTTCGACCACATGAGCTGCGGCACGATGAAATTGCACACGAGCAGCGCCCAGTAGCTCCACGCCATCGGGCCTTTCCAGGTCCGGTTGATCAGCATGAACCGCTCGTAGTGATTGCCGCTGTACCAGCCGAAGAAGGCTTCACATGCGTAGCCGTACACCACGATCATGCCGGTCACGAGCATGACCTTCGCCATGTTCTCGATGTGGTGCATCGTGATGATGTTCTCGAGCCCGTACATCTTCCGGAGCGGAATCAGCAGCGTGAGCACCATCGCGAAACCGGCGTAGACGGCGCCGGCGACGAAGTACGGCGGGAAGATCGTGGCGTGCCAGCCCGGCAGCACGGCGACCGCGAAGTCGAAGCTCACGACCGTGTGCACGGAGAGCACGAGCGGCGCCGACAGGCCGGCGAGCAGCAGCGACGCGTTCTCGTAGCGGTACCAGTGCTTCGCGGATCCGCGCCAGCCGAGCGCGAGCATGCCGTAGACCTTCTTCAGGATCGGGCTGGTCGCGCGGTCACGGAACGTCGCGAGGTCGGGAATGAGGCCCGTGAACCAGAAGACGATCGAAACGGTGGCGTACGTCGAGACGGCGAAGACGTCCCAGATGAGCGGGCTGCGGAAGTTCGGCCACAGCGTCATCGTGTTCGGGTACGGCAGCAGCCAGTAGATCGCGAGCCACGGACGGCCGGTATGGAAGATCGGGAACATGGCCGCGCAGATGACCGCGAAGATCGTCATCGCTTCGGCCGACCGGCTGATCGACATGCGCCAGTCCTGGCGGAAGAGCAGCAGAATCGCGGAAATCAGCGTGCCGGCGTGGCCGATGCCGATCCACCAGACGAAGTTGATGATGTCGAACGCCCAGCCGACCGGGATGTTGTTGCCCCAGATCCCGATGCCCTTGAGCAGCAGGTAGGTGAGCGCCAGCAGCAGGCCCATCACCAGGATGAAGCCGACGCCCATGAAGCCGAACCACGCGCCCGGCGTGTGCTTCGTGAAGACGATCGACGTCAGCTTGTCGGTGAGCGACGTGTTCGTCTGTCCGGCCCCAACGACCGGGACCGGCGCGCGAAAGTCGTTCTCGGGAAAACTCGTCTGGTTCATGAAGACTACGCCTTATCCAACGCCGGGTTCGCATTCCGCACGACCGCGAGATACGTCGTCCGCGGCCGCGTGTTGAGATCTTCGAGCAGGCCGTAATTGCGCTCCTGCTCCTTCAGTTTCGAGACCTTGCTCTCCGGATCGTTCAGGTTGCCGAAGACGATCGCGTCGCTCGGACACGCCTGCTGGCACGCGGTGACGATGTCGCCGTCCTTGATCTCGCGGCCTTCGGTCTTCGCGTCGATGCGCGCGTGGCTGATGCGCTGCGTGCAGTAGTTGCACTTTTCCATCACGCCGCGGCTGCGGATCGTGACGTCCGGGTTGCGCTGCGCCTTGATCTCTTCCGTGTTGAAGTCTTGATAGAGCAGGAAGTTGAACCGGCGCACCTTGTACGGGCAGTTGTTCGAGCAGTAGCGAGTGCCGACGCAGCGGTTGTAGACCATGTCGTTCAGGCCTTCGTCGCTGTGCACCGTCGCGCCAACCGGACAGACCTGCTCGCAGGGCGCGTTCTCGCACTGCTGGCACGGCACGGGCTGGTGGTAGAGACCCGGATTCTCGAGCGAACCTTCGAAATACGTGTCCACGCGGATCCAGTGCATCTCGCGCGCCTTCTTGACCTGCGCCTTGCCGATGACCGGAATGTTGTTCTCCGCCACGCAGGCGACGACGCAGACGCTGCAGCCGGTGCAGGCGTTCAGATCGATGGCCATGCCCCACTTGTGGCCGTTGTATTCGAACGGCGCGTAGAGCGACATGTCCTTCGCCGGCACTTCCGGCCCGAGCTTCTCGACCGATTCCTTCGGCTCGTGCCTGTATTCCTCGGCGGTCACCACGCGAACCGGGTGACGGCCTTCCATGTTGAAGTGCGTCTGGGTGGACGCGAGCACGTAGGTGTCGCCGGTCCTGGTGACCTTCGCGCCGCCGACGAACCACGGCGCCGTCGACGTGCGGAGCGGGAAGGCGTTCACGCCGACGCCGTTCGCGACCCGGCCAAGCTTGGTCTGGCCGTAGCCGAAGTGCACGACGATCGTGTCGTCCGCGGTGCCCGGCATGACCCACACCGGCATGCGCACGCTGCGGCCGTTGGAGGAAATCTCGATGACGTCTTCGTTCTTGACGCCGAGTTTCTCCGCCGTCTTCACGCCGACGTACGCGACGTTGTCCCACGTCAGTTTGCTGAGCGGCTTCGGCAATTCCTGAAGCCAGCCGTTGTTGCCGAAACGACCGTCAAGGACCGTCGGATCGGGGCGGAAGACCACTTCGAAGCCGCTCACCGGCGCTGCCGGTGTGGCGGGCGCCGCACCGGCTGACCCGGCACCAGCGGCACCGGCCGCACCCGCGGCCACCGGCGCACCCGGAATGAATCCGTCGTGGAGCGCTTTGCGCCACTCGGTTTCGGCCTTCACCGGATCGGTGAACGTGCTGATCCAGTATTCCTTGACGAGCTCCGACGCCGACTTGCCGAGATTGCCGTTCATGCCGGCGAGGATTTCGATCGTCTGCTTGCCGTCGTAAATCGGCGCGATGAGCGGCTGAATGAGCGACACCGTGCCGTCGAACGACTTCGCGTCGCCCCAGCTCTCGAGGTAGTGCGCGCCGTTCACGTGCCAGTGGCAGAGCTCCGCGGTGTCGTCGAAATGCGTGCCGACGTGCACCGATGTCGCGACCTTCGCGAGCGCGGCCTTGAAGTCGAGATCGGCCGGCGCGGTGAACACCGGATTCGCGTCGAAGATCACCAGCAGATCGACCTTGCCGGCGTTCATCTCGCTGACGAGCGTCTTGAGCGACTCCACGCCGTCGACCGGCGATGCCACGACCGGCGCGTTGTACCGCACGGTCGCGCCAGTGTTGCCGAGCGCGTCGTTGATCGATTTCGCGAGCAACTGCACCGCAGCCGGCTGCCGATCGCCGGCGACGATGACCGACTTGCCGCGATGGGCCTGGAGATCGGCGGCCGCCGCGGCGATGAACTTCCGTGCCTCATCGGATAAACGTTGGACGTCGGACGACTGGACGTTGGACGCCGCGCCCACGGCCGCGGCAATGCCCGCCGCCACCGCGTGAATATCCTGCGCTCTGACGGCGAGACGATGCTCCGCTTTGGCGCCGGTGATGGTCGGCACGGGCTCGGCGACGTAGAGCCGATTCTGCTCGTCGTTCGGCGTGCCGATGCGCCGGCGCGAACCGAAGTCCTTCGAGTAACGCACCTGGCCCGCGCCCTGACCGAGGAAATCCTCGTCGAGCGAGACGACGATGTTGGCGGCTTTGAAATCGTAGTGGGCGGCGAAGCCCGTCGCGCCGCCCTGGACCGTGCCGAAGACCGGATCCCACTGGTGCCACTTCGCGTCGGTGAGGCCGCTCGTGAGTTCGGTGATCTGCGCGACGATCGACGGCGAGGAGATCGGTTCAGTGAGGATGCGCAGGCTCGCGCCGTTCATCGCGCGCTGCGCGCCCATCGCGTTCTGCAGCGCCGCCATGAACCCGGACCATGTCTTGATTTCGCCGCGGCTCTTGATGACGCGCGAGCGATCCGGATCGTAGAGATTGAGGACCGATGCCTGGCTGAAGACGTCGGTCGCGCCGAGGCTGGCCGGATGGTCGGGGTTGCCCTCGAGCTTCGTCGGCCGGCCCATGTGGTTCTCGGCCAGCAGTGGGTAGGCGTAGCCGCCGAGCGGCATCGACGTCGCGTAGAAGAGCGGGCGGCCGGGAATGATTTCTTCCGGCTGGCGCACGTACGGGACGAGCTTTTCGGTGGGCTGGCGCGTGCACGCGCCGACGCCGGCGAGCGCGAGCGACGCGCCCATCAGCTTCAGAAAGGTGCGGCGGCCGGCGGGATCCGAGAACTCCGACGCCTGCGTCGGGAACTCGCGATGCATGTAGTCGCCGAATTCCGGCGTGTCGGCGAGCTCTTCCAGACTGCGCCAGTACGCCTTGCCCTCGAGCCCGGCCAAACGGTTACGAATCGAAGCAAAATCCATCGTTGTTGTCCCGCGCCCTTAGCGGTGGCAGACCGAGCAGCTGGTCATGTGCTTGGGATCCGCGATCTTGTATTCCGCCTTCAGCTTC
>SCUN01000260.1 GCA_004297655.1 Acidobacteriota bacterium
GACGAGATCGCGCGCGAGCGGATCTCGTCCGAAACACCCGGACATCGTTGTGGACGATGTTCGCGATGGTCGGCGTGATTCTGCTGATCGCCTGCGTCAATGTCGCGAACCTGCTGATCGTTCGCGGCGTGTCCCGGCGGCGCGAAATCGCCATTCGTCTCGCGCTCGGCGCCGATCGCCGCCGCGTCGTGCGCGAGTTGCTGACCCAAAGCCTGCTGCTCGCGCTGGTCGGCGGCCTCGTCGGTCTCGCGTTGAGCGCGTGGACGCGCCAGATCCTCGTCAGCCTCGCGCCGGCGAACATGCCGCGGCTCGACCAGGTCACGCTTGACGTTCGGGTGCTGGCGGCCAGCTTCGTGCTGGTGCTCATCACGGGTCTCCTGTTTGGCGTGCTGCCGGCCTGGCAGGCCAGCCGCGAGCGCCCGATCGATGCGCTGCGCGCGACCGAGCGCGTTGTCGCCGGCACGACGGTGATGCGATGGCGCAACGCGCTGATGACGATCGAAGTCGCGCTGTCGGCGATCCTGCTCGTCGGCGCCGGCTTGACGTTTCGCAGTCTCAACGCGATGAACGGCGTCCCGCTCGGCTTCCGGACCGATCACGTCCTGGCCATGAACATCTCGCTGCCCAATCCGCGGTACGCCGCGGCCGACGACCGCTTCGCGTTCTTCGATCGTCTGGCGGGCCGGGTGCGCGCGATTCCCGGCGTCGAAGAAGTCGCCTTCGCCAACCGGCTGCCGCTGCGCGGCGGTTGGGGCAGCGGTTTTCTGATCGACGGCATGCCGCCGCCCCCTTCGGGCTTCTACGACTGTGATTTCCAGGCGGTCAGCACCGGCTACTTCGACGTGTTCGGCATTCCGCTTCGCCGCGGACGCGCGCTCCAATCGAGCGATATCAAAGGCGCGCAGCCCGTTGCGGTCGTGAGCGAGGCGTTTTCACGACAGATTCTGAACGGCGCCGATCCGATCGGGCACGCCATTCGGCGCGGACCGAACGCGCCGCTCATCACCATCGTGGGGGTTGTCGGCGATGTGCGCCGCCAGGGCAAGCTGGAGCAGCTCGGGCCGCAGGTCTATCTGCCGGCGGCGCAGACCGGATCGTACCCGGTGCGCCTCGCCGATCTCGCGGTGCGGACGATGGGCGATCCGAAGTCGCTCGTGCCCGCGCTGCAGCAGGCCCTCTGGTCGATCGATGCGAGCCAGCCGGTCACGGCAGTGCTCACGCTCGACGAGGTGCTGTTCCAGCGGGGCGCGGCGCAGCGGTTCCGCGCGCTCTTGTTCGGCATGTGCGCCGTGCTGGCGCTGATCCTGTCGCTCGTCGGCGTCTACGGCGTCGTGTCGTACGCGGTGTCGCAGCGGACGCCGGAAATCGGCATCCGAATCGCCCTCGGCGCGGCGCGCGGCGACATCCTGCGATGGCTGGTCGGCGGGACCGCGGCGCTCGTCGTCATCGGCGTCGTGGCCGGCCTGCTGGTCGCGCGGTTCCTCTCGCGCACGCTCGACGCGCTGCTCTTCGGCGTCACGTCCGCCGATCTCGCGACCTACGCGATCGCCGCAGTCTCGATCACCGTCGTGGCGCTGGGGTCAGCCGCGCTGGCGGCGCGGCGCGCCACGCTCATCGACCCGGCGCGCGCCCTCCGCGGCGAATAACCAGATAAGAGATAACCAGCTAACCAGATTCACGAGCACCTGACACCAGTGCCGCCGATGCCGCAGTACCCGTGCGGATTCTTGTCGAGGTACTGCTGGTGGTACTCCTCGGCGTACCAGAAGTCCTTCACGGCCGCGATCTCCGTGGTGATCGGCGGATAGCCGGCGGCGGAGAGATTTGCGTTGTACTTGTCGCGGGATCGCTCAGCGTCGGCGCGCTGGGCCTCGCTCGTGACGTAGATCGCGGACCGGTACTGCGTGCCGTGGTCGTTGCCCTGGCGCATGCCTTGGGTGGGATCGTGGTTTTCCCAGAACACGCGCAGGAGTTCCGCGTAGCTGATCTTCGCCGGATCGAACACGACCAGCACGACTTCCGCATGATGCGTGGCGCCGCTGCATACCTGCCGGTACGTCGGCTGCGGCGTCGTGCCGCCGGCATAGCCGACGGCCGTCGTGTACACGCCGGGCAGCGTCCAGAACTTCCGCTCGGCGCCCCAGAAGCACCCCATGCCGAACACGGCCTTCTCGAGAGACGGCGGAAATGGTCCGGCGATTGGCGTGTGGAGAACGGTGTGCTCCATCACTTCTTCTCCTTCGGATCGAAGGCGAGCGACAGGCCGTTGATGCAGTAACGCAGGCCCGTCGGATTCGGGCCGTCGTCAAACACGTGACCGAGGTGCCCGCCGCAGTGTTTGCAGTGCACTTCGGTCCGGGCCATGAACAGGCTGCGATCTTCCGTCGTCTCGACGGTGTCACCGGCTGGAGCGTAGAAGCTCGGCCACCCGGTCCCGCTGTCGAACTTCGTGTCCGACGCGAAGAGCTCGGCGCCGCAACCGGCGCATTTGAACATGCCGGCGCGCTTCTCGTTGTTGAGCGGGCTGGTGCCCGCGCGTTCGGTGCCATGACACCGGAGAACTTTGTACTGCTCGGGCGTCAACTCCGCCTGCCAGTCGGCGTCCGTCTTCTCGATCTTCTTGGGGCTGTCGCTCATGAATCCTCACCTGACAATACGGTCGGCGTCGCCGCCGCGGTTACGTACAATTGTGCGCATGATGGCTCGACGATTCACGCTCGCGCTTATGGGACTGTCGGTCACGCTGTCCGCGCAGGGCGCGTCCCCCAAGGTCCATCGCCTCGAGGCCACGCCGGAGACCGTCGCGTACGGGTTCTATTGGTCTGACGCCCGGCCGGTCCTCCGGGTTGCATCCGGGGACGTCATCGACGTGGACACCCTCTTGACCAACTCCCCCACCGGGCTCGCGCGCGCCGGCGTCCCGGACGACAAGATCCAGGCGTCGCTGAAGGCCATCACGACGGCGCTCCCCCAGGGAAACCCCAATCGCGGCCCCGGCGGCCACATCCTCACCGGACCGGTGTTCGTCGAAGGCGCCGAACCGGGCGACACGCTGGAAGTGAAAGTGCTCTCGATCGATCTGCCGATCGACTACGGCTACAACGGATGCAGCGGGTACGTGCCAGCGAACTGCGAACGCGGCACACCGGCGAAGATCATCACGCTCGATCGGGCGAAGATGACGGCGGAATTCCTTCCCGGAATCGTCATTCCGCTCAAGCCCTTCTTCGGCAGCATGGGCGTCGCGCCGGCGCCGGAACTCGGCCGCGTCAGCAGCGTGCCACCGGGCAAGCACGCGGGAAATCTGGATAACAAGGAACTGGTCGCCGGATCGACGCTCTTCATTCCGGTCTTCGTGCCGGGCGCGCTCTTCGAAGTGGGCGACGGTCACGCGGCCCAGGGAGACGGCGAAGTAGATCAGACGGCGATTGAGACGTCGCTGCGCGGAAGGCTGCAGCTCACGGTCCGGAAGGACATCAAACTCAACTGGCCTCGCGCGGAGACCGCGACCGACTACATCTCCATGGCCACCGATGCGGACCTCGGCGTCGCGACGACGAACGCGATTCAGGAGATGGTGGACTTCCTGTCGGCGACGAAGGGGCTGATCAAACACCAGGCGTACCAACTGATCAGCATCGCCGGTAACGTCGCCGTGACGCAGCTCGTCGACCGGCCCAGACCCGGCGAGCCGTCGCTCGGCGTCCACGTGCGAATGCCGAAGAGCATCTTCGCGAAGTGACAGACGCCGCGGACATTCTTCGCCGTCGCGCCGCCGCCGGCACGCGCGCGCCGCACGGCGACGGAGCGCGAATCGCGCTCTGCATCGAGGGCGGCGCAATGCGCGGCGTCGTGGCCGCGGGCATGGTGTCGGCGCTGGAAGAGCTGGGCCTGACCAACGCCTTCGACGCCGTCTACGGCTCATCGGCCGGCGCCATCTGCGGCGCCTACTTCCTCGCCGGCCAGGCCGGCGTGGGCGCGAAGATCTTCACCGAAGACATCAACAACCGCCGCTTCGCCAGCCGGTTCCGGATGTTCACCTCCCGGCCGATCGTGAACCTCAACTACCTGATCAGCGAGGTGATGGTCGGCGCGAAACCGCTCGACGCCGAGCGCGTCCTCGCGTCGAAGACGCCGTTGGCCGTCGTCGCCACGGACGTCGCATCGGCGTCTCGCGCCTTGCTCCGGGACTTCGCCGACGGCGAAGAACTGCGCGCGGCCCTGCGCGCGGGGGCGACCATGCCCATCATCGCCGGGCCGCCGCATCCGTTTCGGGGACGCCGGTATTTCGACGCGTCGCTGACCGAGCCGATTCCGCTGCTATCGGCCGACGAGGAGGGATTCACGCACATCGTTGTGCTGCTCACGCGGCCGCGCGGCGTCCCGAGAGCGGTGTCACGCTTCGATCGATTGGTGGTCGGTCCTCGGCTGGCGCGGGTATCCGAACGGCTGGCTGAAGGCTATCTGTCGCGGACCGCGCCCTACGCGAGTCTCCAGGATCAGATCGCGTCGGGTCGTAGCGAGCGGGGCGCCGCCATCCTCGGCATCCGCCCCGACCTCACGGTCAGCAAGCTCGAACGCGACCGCGCCCGCCTCCTTGCCGGCGCGGCCTCGGGCCGCGCCGCGGTACTGCATCACCTGACGTAGAACGCCAGTCTCGGGAACGCGAACTTGCCGCCGGCTTCGTCGATGACGTTGACCTGGCAGGTGTAGAGTCCCGGCTTGAAGCCGGCCGCCGGGACGTCGAACTGAAACAGCGCCGCTTTGCGCGCCGGCACGTCGATCGCGGTCCGCTCCACGAGCGGCGTCTCCATCACCTTCACCTTGCCGCGGTAGAACGCGAGGCTGGTCTGCAGCTTCGGTAAGCCGCCTTCGGTCGCCGGGTCGTACACCTCGTAGTAGAAGTAGAGATGCTGGCCCTGCTGCACCACGTGGGTCAGGCTTGGCACGATCTCCGTGCCGCCCCGCACAAGCGGGTTGTCCGGCCGCGCCTTTGTCGCCGCTTGCACCTGTGTGCTCAAGACCACCGAGCTCACTTTCACCGGCGCGCGGTTCAATTCCGGCACCGTGATCGGCGTCTCGTAGGACCCGGTCTGGCCCGATGCGTTCTCGCGAACCACGACCTTCATCGTGAATCGCCCCGGCGGCAAAGTCACCGCCGACTGATACTGCACCTGCTTGTTGGCTAGCGTCGCCGTCGACGCCGGCGGAATCGTCACGGTGTCGCGGATCTGGCCGACCGGGAATCCGCGCTCGTCGCGCACATACCCAAGCACGTCCAGCGTGATCTTGTCTTTCGACGTTGGGATCGCCGATCCAGGAATCGCAAGCGACAACGGCACGAAGTAGCGATCCGCCGCGATCCGGAAGTAGTTCGCCGACATCACCACGGGAAGATCGGTCGGCGACACCTGGCTCATCAACTGTTCCTGCATCGCAAACTGCCGGTCGGCGCGCGAGGTGTGGGTGAAGTCGCGATCCGCGTAGTACCCGGCCCGGAACTCCACCTTGAACTCGGACCGCTTCAGCTTCACCTGAATCCGGCGATAGCGCCCGTCGAGCGCCGGGTTGGTGCTGCTGTACCCAAGGATGTAGTACGCCGAGATGTCGCGCTGCACCTTCGTGAACGCGCCGCTGAAGTCATTCGAGTCGGTGAACGCCGTCCCGCCGGTGTCCGCCGCGAGCGTCGTCAGCGTCTCCTGCGAGCTGGCGAGCTGCGTGATCTGCTGGCGCACGCCCGATCCAGAGAACGCGCCGCGGCCGCCCCGGCTCCCCTGGCTCGCCGCGCCGCCGGGCACGATCGCCTGCAGCCCGCGCGTGTCGACGGGATAGATGGACACGTTCGCCCGCACCGCCGAGTTCACGGCCAGCCGCAGCTCGACCTGATTGTCGTTGCCGCTGCGCTGCATGCCGGCGCTGAAGTACACGATCGCCTTCTTCTGCTCGATGTCCTGAAGCCGCTCGGACAGCGTTCGGATCGCCTTCAGCCGCACGTCGTTGTTGAACAGATCGAACTCCGACGACTCCGCCGTCGTGTCCTCAGTGGCCGCCGCCGCGGCCTCGTCGGTTGCCGTCGTCGACGCCACCGCTTCGGTCGTGGCCATCCCGCTCACCGACGACAAGCCGGCCAGCACGTTGTGCACCTTGACGCGATCGGGCGTGAAGTCACTCAGGATATTGAGCGTCGTGCTCACGGTGGCGACCGCCACCAGGTCGGCGTCGGTCATCTGCGTCTCAACGTATTTGACCGCGGAGTCGATCGCGCGCTGCACGTCCTCAGGCTGCATCGAGCTGGTGTCGAACAGCAGGATGACCAGCCGTCGGCCGGCGAGGTCTTCCTTCGTGACCGGGTCCTTGGGCGGCTCGGCCGCAGCCGGCGCGGGCGCGCTTGTCGGGGGAGCCGCCGGCTTGACCGGCGCCAGATTGACCTTCCCGACCTCGAGAATCGTCGACGCCTCCATCGGTTTCGACGCCGTCGTGACTTCCTCGAAATCGAACGAACTGATCGACTGCGGCTTGCCGTCCTCGAAGATCTCGAAGTCCTCGGGCTTCAGGTTGCGCACGACGTTGCCGCTCTTGTCGCGGACGATGACGTCAACCATGACGAGATCGATGCCGGAACGAAAGAGCGGGGTGGCCGGCTTCTGCTGATCGGCCAGCATGGGCACGGCGTCGGCGATGAACGTGACGCCGAGGGCGAGGGTGAGCAGGC
>SCUN01000261.1 GCA_004297655.1 Acidobacteriota bacterium
CTTCGACCACGAGATCGTTCTTGTGGTCGAAGTGAACGGCTCGTTGAAGTCGATGAAATGGCGGCAGGAGGCGCAGAACGAGTTGTGGATCGGCGAGCGGGACGAGGCCAGTCAACTCCTGCAAAAGGATCCGAACCTGATGAACGGGGCCGGACGGGACTTCGCCATCCTGCCGGGCGGACACCAGGAAGGCTGGACCGACGCGTTCTACGCGCAGATGCGGACGATGTACGCCCACATGGCGAATTGGCAGGGTCCACAGACGTCGCTCTCCCCCATCGTCGCGACGTTCGAGGACGGCTACCGCGCCAACTGCATCATCGACGCGATCCTCGCCAGCGCGAAGGCCGGCGGCGTCTGGACGAAGGTGAACAGCTGATGGCGATCGCTCCCTTCTCGCCGAAGTTCATGAAGGTCGGCATCCTCACCGCCGCGCTACAGGAACTCACGCCGCGCGACGTGCGCGACGCCGACCCGGATCGCGCGATCGAAGACTGGCTCGCGTTCGCGAAGGAACTCGACGCCGACGAGATCCAGCTCTCGGCCGCGCTCCACCCGTCGGAAGCCGACGTGCCGCCCGAGGCGCTGCTCGACCCGGTCGCCAACACGCTCGACCTGCGCCAGCCCTTCACCGCCGCGCGCGCCAAGCGCGTGCGAGCCGCCATCGCCTCAACCCGCGTCGGCATCTCGGATCTCGGCTATTTCGACAACATGCTGCACGAGGACGCCGCGATTCGCGCGAAGAAGCGCGACTTCATGTTGCGCGTGCTCGACGCCGCCGCCCTGCTCGGTGTCGGCGCCGTCTGCGGGTTTGTCGGCCGCAATCAGACGCGCACGGTCGACGAGAACCTCCGCGACTTCGAGACGGTCATGATCCCGCCGCTCAAGGACGCGAAGTCGCGCGGCCTCGTCTATCGCGTCGAGCAGTGCCCGATGCCCGGCTGGTCGGCCGGCGACAACTTCCACAACAACATCGCCTACACGCCCGCGGCCTGGATCGCGCTGCACCGGATCGCCGAGAAGCACGGCGTCGGCGACCAGTTCCGGATTCACTACGATCCCTCGCACGCGATCCTGATGGGCCAGGACACGCGCTCGATCTTCCAATACCTGAAGGACGCCGGGTACGGCTTCCTCATCGCGGGATTCCACGTGAAGGGCCAGGTCATCGACGCGCGCGGCGTCTCCGCCTGGGGATACGGCGGCCAGACGATGGAGCGCGGACCGGGTGCGGGAGACGCGTGGAAGAAGCAAACCGCGCTGGCCGAACATGAGTTGCCCGGCACGGCGCGTCACGATCCGCTCGCCTATCTCCAGAACCGCACGGTGGACTGGCTCGATCATCAGCTCGCGGCGCGCGAGCTGCTCTCACTCGACCCTTCAACCACGCCGCTCATCGTCGAACACGAATACCCGAAGGCGCGGCTCCAGGATCGCGCGCGGCTGCTGCCAATTCTCAAGGGATCGATCGCGTTCGTCCGCCACATCGACCGCGCGGCGGCCAGCATGTTCGCGCTCCAGCACGACGTGCTGAAGGCGCAAGGCATTCCGATTCAGGGCATCGGCCGAGAACCGTTCCGTTCGTAACTAATGAACCGTCTGCGGCGCGGGGTTTTGATCCGCGAGCACGCGCGTGATCGCGGCGTCGAGCTTGGCCTGGCTCACGGCGAACGGGCCGGCGACGGCGGCGCCCATGGGGATCTCGATCGCAATCACGACGGTGTTCTCCGCGGTCGGCTCGACGATCCAGCTGAAGCCGCGCAGCGCCACCAGCCGGCCGCGGTCGGCCTTCGGGTTCTGCGCGCGTTCGATCGCGCGGAGAATCTCCACCAGCGCGACGCGCACGTCCTCGTCAGTCCACGACGCCGCGTCGGACGCCACGGCCACCGTCTCGGTCACGGCCGCGTCGCTGCCGCGCAGCACCACATCCACGTTGAACGTCATCGGTTTCATTATCTCAGCTCAGGATGATGCGCGACGGCGTGGACGCGACGTCGAGCTGGCGGCCCAGCTCGGCCGGGTCCGACGTCGGCAACTGGCAGACCGACCCCGAGCACACCATCGCCGATGGCGCCGCGCCTTCCGCAAACAGCACGACGGCGAACGGCAGGTGCTTTTTCGCGACTTCCCGCTCGAGCGCGATCGTCCGGGCATCGTCTCGCGCGCCGGTGATGGTGACTTCGAGGGGCGTGCCGTGCCACTGCACGAGGTTGCTCATCATGAACGGCATGACGCGCGCGACCTTGCCGATTTGCGGGCCGTACCGTTCGAGCGCGCGCTCGGCGCGGCTCCGATACGACGCGTCGCCGGTGATGTGCGAGAGCACCAGAAGATTCCGCGTCGCCACGGACGCCGCCGACGGCTCGGCGCCGTCGTAGTCCTCCTTCAGCCGCAGAAGCACCGTCGGATCGGCGCCGGTCGTGCTGAACCAGCCGCCGTCGAGCGGATCGAAGAACAGCTCCGTCTGCCGCGCCTGCAGTGCGATCGCCCAGTCCAACCACCGCTTGTCGCCGCCCGCCTGGAACAGCTCGACGAGGCCCCAGATCAGGTACGCGTAGTCCTCGCAGAAGCCGGCGATCTTCGCTTCGCCGTCGCGGTACCGCCGCAGCAGGGATTTACTCGAGGGATCCCACAGGCGGCTCTGGACAAAGGAGGCCGCGCGCTCGGCCGCCGAGCGCCACCGCGTGCGGTTCGGGCTATCGACGAGCACCCGCGCCGCGCGCGCGAACGCGGCGATCATCAGGCCGTTCCACGCCGTGATGACCTTGTCGTCGAGGTGCGGGCGCGGCCGCGCGGCGCGCGCGTCGTAGAGCTTCTGCCGGACGGTGCCGATCACGGCCATCACCTCGTCACCCGTTCGTCCGGTTCGCGCGGCGATGTCGTCGATGTCCTGCGCGATGTACGGGATGTTCACGCCGCGAAACTCGCCGTGCGGGTCGGCCGCGACGTTGCCGTTGTCCTCGATGCCGAATCGGCGACGCACGACCTCCGCGTCGGCGCCGAAAAGTCCATCGATCTCCTTGGCCGACCAGACGTAAAACGACCCTTCCCGTTTCTCGGTGCTGTCGTGGTTCGGGAGCGAATCGGCGTCCTCGGCGGAATAGAACCCGCCGTCGGGTGACGTCAGATCCGACAGCACGTAGTCGAGCGTGTCTTCCGCAATGACACTGTTGAACGCGTCGCCGGTCGTCTGCGCGGCGTCCAGATACGCCAGGACGAGTTGCGCCTGGTCGTAGAGCATCTTCTCGAAGTGCGGCACGCGCCACTGGGCATCGACCGAGTAGCGATGAAACCCGCCGCCCACGTGATCGCGCATGCCGCCGATCGCCATCGCCCGCAGCGTCTCGACCGCGGCGTAGCGCGCCTCGAGATCGCCGTTCAGCGCAAACGCATCGAGCAGGAAGATCAACTCCGACGGACGCGGAAACTTCGGCGCGCCGCCAAATCCGCCGTTACGCCGATCGAACGTTGACACGAAGGCCTTTACGCCGACATCGATCGCGCCTTTCCCGGCCACCGGCGCGCGATCGGGTTCCTGTCCGTCGCTGCCGGTCGCCTTCCGGAGGTGCTCGACGATGTCGTCCGCGGAAGTGAGGAGGCTCTTGCGGTCGTTCTTCCAGGCCGACGCCAGCTTCTCCAGCACTTCGATGAACCCCGGCCGGCCCCAGCGAGACGTGGGCGGAAAGTACGTCCCGCCGAAGAACGGTTTCAGATCCGGCGTGAGCCACGCGCTCAGCGGCCAGCCGCCCGCGCCGGTCGTCGCCTGGACGAACGTCATGTAGACGCGGTCGATGTCGGGCCGCTCCTCGCGATCGACCTTGATCGACACGAAGTCCTTGTTCAGCGCGGCGGCGACCGCGGCGTCCTCGAACGACTCGTGCTCCATGACGTGACACCAATGGCAGGTCGAGTAGCCGATCGACAGGAAGATCGGCTTGTCCTCGCGGGACGCCTTGGTGAATGCCTCTTCGCCCCACGGGAACCAGTCAACCGGGTTGTTCGCGTGCTGAAGCAGGTACGGGCTGCGCTCGCCCGCCAGTCGGTTGGCCATTTACTTCATTCTAGTCGCGTGGAGGCGGGGGCGCGGTGCGCTGCAGCCGCAATCGCGAGTACGCGGCGCTCACTTCAACACCGTAGAGAAAGATCACGGCCGACAGATAGACCCAGACGAGAAACACGGCGACGGCCGCGACCTGGCCATGCACCGTGAATCGCGAGAGGTCGCTCACGTACCACGAGAAGCCCGCGAACGCGAGCCGCCACAACACGCCCGCGATCAGCGCGCCCGGCCACACGTCGCGGAAGCGCATCTTCGCGTTGGGCACGAAGTAGTACAGCAGCGCGATCACCAGGATGAACATCGGCGTGGGCAGATTGCGGACGACGATCCCGCGGAGCCAGGCAAGACCCGGCACGGCGTCGATCAGCGTCGTGAACCAGTTCGCCTGCGCAAGTTGCACCGACGACACGAGCAGCAGCGTCAGCATCAGCAGCAGACCCGACGCGGCGAGAATCGTGAAGCCGATGAGCTTGTGCTTCCAGAAGCTCGGACGCTTCTCGACGCCCCACGCGTGGTTGATGGCCGAGGTGATCGCGCCGAAGATCCCGAACGAGCCCCAGAGCGCGAGCAGGAATCCGGCGACGCTCACGCGCACCTGAATCTCGCTCAGCGCCTGAATCTGATTGAAGAGAAAGTCGAGATGGCCCGGCACCGCCTGCGAGATCAGTTGCAGGAGCGTGGCGTCGCGGTCGCCCACCGTCACCCGCCCGAGCACCGCCAGGACGAGCAGCAGAAACGGAAACATCGAGAGCAGCGAGTAGTACGCAATCGACGAGGCGAACGTCAGGTTGTCGCTGTTGTAGAACTCAACGAGCCCCCGCCGGGCGGCCTGCCCGTAATAACGAAGGGTCTGCACGAGGCGGGCCATCACGTGATCTTATAATCGTTGCGATGTCCGACCCGCAGAAGCCCGGACCGTTCGATCCGATGGCGGCCAAACGCCCCCAGCCGATCCGAACGTGCCAACCGCCCGACCAGTCGACCAGCCAGAAGGTCCTCTGCGACCGGTGCGGCGCCGAGGTCTACCGGATGC
Source organism: Acidobacteriota bacterium (assembly GCA_004297655.1). Taxonomy (GTDB): domain Bacteria; phylum Acidobacteriota; class Vicinamibacteria; order Vicinamibacterales; family SCN-69-37; genus SCUN01. The sequence continues at coordinate 5,094 of SCUN01000261.1, forward strand.
ACGCCGTGTGGCGATGCCCCCAGTGCGGTTTCAAGAGCGACTGCTGCGGTTGGTGACCCGTGCACATCATTTCCAGCCAGATCAAGACCTCCTCCGCCGAATTCAAGCGCAATGACCAGACGATGCGCGGGCTCGTGGCCGAGCTCAACGAGCGCACGGAACTCGTCAAGCAGGGCGGCGGGCCGAAATACGTCGAGCGCCATCGCGAACAGGGCAAGCTGCCCGTGCGCGACCGCATCCACCGCCTGATCGATCCGGGCACGCCGTTCCTCGAATGCTCGGCGCTCGCGGCCTGGGGCCTTTACGACAACGAGGCGCCGTCGGCCGGCGTCGTGACCGGCATCGCGCGCGTCTCGGGACGCGAGGTCATGATCGTCGCCAACGACGCGACGGTGAAAGGCGGCAGCTACCTGCCGATGACCGTGAAGAAGCACGTGCGCGCGCAGGACATCGCGCTGCAGAACAACCTGCCGTGCGTCTATCTCGTCGATTCGGGCGGCGCGTTCCTGCCGCTCCAGGCCGACGTCTTCCCGGATCGCGATCACTTCGGGCGCATCTTCTTCAACCAGGCGCGCATGTCCGCCGCGCGCATTCCGCAGATCGCGGTCGTCATGGGCTCGTGCACCGCGGGCGGCGCCTACGTCCCCGCCATGTCCGACGAGACCATCATCGTCAAAGGCACGGGCACGATTTTCCTGGGGGGCCCGCCGCTGGTGAAAGCCGCCACGGGCGAAGAGGTCACGGCCGAGGAACTCGGCGGCGCTGACGTCCACACTCGCCTTTCAGGCGTCGCCGACTACCTGGCCGACGATGACGAGCACGCGCTGGAATTGGCGAGAACAGTCGTCTCGACGCTGCGCCTGACCAAGACGCTGCCGCCCGACATGATCAATCCGGAGGCGCCGAAGTACGACCCGGAGGAAATCTACGGCGTGGTCAACATCGACTCGCGCCATCCGTACGATGTGCGCGAAGTGATCGCGCGCGTCGTGGACGGCTCGCGCTTCGACGAATTCAAGCAGCGCTACGCGACGACGATCGTGACGGGGTTCGCGCATCTCCACGGCATGCTGGTCGGCATCGTGGCCAGCAACGGCGTGCTGTTCTCGGAGTCGGCGCTCAAGGCGACCCACTTCATCGAGCTGTGCAACATGCGCGGCGTCCCGCTGATCTTTCTGCAGAACATCACGGGCTTCATGGTCGGCAAACAGTACGAGCGCGGCGGCATCGCGAAGGACGGCGCGAAGATGGTGCACGCCGTCGCGACGTCCGTCGTGCCGAAGTTCACCGTGATGATCGGCGGGTCGTTCGGCGCCGGCAACTACGGCATGTGCGGCCGGGCCTACGATCCGCGGCTGCTGTGGATGTGGCCCAACGCCCGGATTTCGGTCATGGGCGGCCAGCAGGCGGCGGCCGTCCTCGCGACCGTGAAGAAGGACCAGCTCGAACGCGCCGGCAAGCAACTGAGCGCCGAGGAAGACGCCGCGATTCGCCAGCCGATTCTCGACAAATACGAAACGGAAGGCTCGCCGTACTACGCGACGGCCCGCTTGTGGGACGACGGCGTGCTGGATCCGGCGAAGACGCGCGATGCGCTCGCGCTCGGCATCTCCGCGTCGTATAACGCGCCGATCCCCGACGCGAAGTTTGGCGTATTCAGGATGTAGTGGATGAAGACACTCACGATTGAGAGCGGAACCGTCACCACGGTCACGCTCAACCGGCCCGACGTTCGCAACGCCTTCAACGAGGATCTGATCGCCGAGCTCACGGCCTGGGCCAAGAGCGTCGTTCCGGGCCAGACGCGCGTCGCGGTCCTCCAGGGCGCGGGCCCCGTGTTCTCGGCCGGCGCGGACGTGAATTGGATGGCGAAGATGGTCGGCTACTCGCACGACGAGAACCTCGCCGATGCCGAGCGCGCCGCCGCGATGTTCAACGCGCTCGATCGGTTGCCAATACCGCTCGTCGGCCGCATCCAGGGCGCGGCCCTCGGCGGCGGCTCTGGCCTCGCCGCAGTCTGCGATGTGGTGGTGGCGGCTGACGATGCGCAATTCGGGTTCACGGAAGTCGTGCTGGGCATTCTGCCGGCGATGATCTCGCCGTATGTCGTGCGCAAGATCGGCATCGGCGCGGCGCGCGAGCTGTGCTTGAGCGGCACGCGGTTCACCGCGGCGCGAGCGAAGGAGATCGGCCTCGTCTCGGAAGTCGTGCCCGCCGGCTCGCTCGATGCGGCCGTCAAGCGGCACGTCGACCTGTTCCTGAAGGCCGCGCCGGGTGCCGTCGCGCGCGCCAAAGCGCTGCTCCGGCAAGTGCACGGCCGGCTGCCCGAGGATGTGGTCGTGCTGACGACGTCGGCCATCGCCGACCAGCGCGTGTCGCCCGAGGGCCAGGAAGGCCTGAAAGCGTTTCTCGAGAAGCGGCCGGCGTCCTGGCTCAAGGACGTGCAGCCGGAGCCGAAGAAATAAGTGCGCCGGGTCCTCATCGCCAACCGCGGCGAAATCAGTGTGCGGATCGCTCGCGGGTGCCGCGAGCGCGGTCTCGAAACCGTGGCGATCTACTCGGATGCCGATGCCGGCGCGCCGCACGTCTCGGCCGCGGACCGCGCGATGCGCGTCGGACCGGCGCGGGCGAGCGAGAGCTACCTCAACGTTGATGCCATCCTGCGGGCCGCGCGCGAGTCCGGCGCCGATGCAATTCACCCGGGTTACGGATTTCTTTCGGAAAACGCCGGATTCGCCGAGGCGTGCGCCAGGGCGGGCCTGACGTTCATCGGCCCGCCCGCGTCGGTGATCGCGCGCATGGGGTCGAAGACCGCGGCGCGCGCCGCCGCAACGGCCGCGGGCGTTCCGGTCGTCCCCGGCGCCGTGCCGGTGGATCAGACGCCCGCGGCAATTGCCGACGCGGTTCGCCTCGTCGGCTTCCCCGCCCTGATCAAGGCGTCGGCCGGCGGCGGCGGCAAGGGCATGCGCGTCGTGCGGTGCGCCGACGAGGTCGCCGAAGCCGTCGAGTCGGCCAGCCGCGAAGCCACGCGCGCGTTCTCCGACGGCGCGGTGTACGTCGAACGGCTGATCGAGCGCCCGCGCCACATCGAAGTGCAGATCCTGGGCGACGTGCACGGCAACGTCGTGCATCTGTTCGAGCGCGACTGCTCGTTGCAGCGCCGGCACCAGAAGGTGATCGAAGAAACGCCGGCGCCGAACCTCACGCCGTCCGTGCGCGCCCGGATCACCGCCGCGGCGGTGGCCGCCGCCCGGGGCGTCGGCTACGTGAACGCCGGCACCGTCGAGTTCATCCTCGAAGGCGACGGCGACGCCGCCGAGTTCTATTTCCTCGAGATGAACACCCGGTTACAGGTCGAACATCCGGTCACGGAGCTCGTGACGGGACGCGATCTCGTCCACGCGCAGTTGCGTGTCGCCGAGGGCGAACCGCTCTGGTTCACTCAAGCCGACGTCGCCCAGTCCGGCCACGCGATCGAGTGCCGCGTGTACGCCGAAGACGCGTTGCGCGGGCTGCTGCCGCAGACGGGCACGCTCTTCCGCTACCGCGAGCCCTCGGGCGACGGCATCCGCGTGGACAGCGGCGTCGCCGAGGGACAACTGATCGGCGTCGACTACGACCCGATGCTCGCGAAAGTGATCGTGCATGCCGGCACTCGCGAGGCCGCGCTCGCGCGCATGGACGCCGCGCTCCGGGACTTCGTCGCGCTCGGCGTGCGGCATAACGTGCCGTTCCTCCTGAAGCTGATCGCGCTCGACGATGTTCGCGCGAGCCGGATCGACACCGGGCTGATCGAGCGTCGGCTGGGCGAACTGGCCGCGGCCCCGGCGGCCTGGCTCGCGGCGGCCGCCGAGGCCGTGGCGAAGAGCGGCCTCGTGCACGCAGCGATGCCGGCGATGCGCGGCGCCTCGCGCGCCAAAGGCCGCGATCCGTGGGAGACCATCTCGTGGTGACACCCAACTGGATCGTCACGCGCCGTGACGAGGGCCGCCTGCAGGTGTCCGACGGCACGCGCACACTCTCCGCCGACGCGGTCATCGGCGGCGGCTCCGCGTGGGTCTGGCTCGACGGGCAGCTGTTCGAAATTCCGATCGAGCGCCGCGGCGGCCGCGCGCGCGGCGGTCATGACGAGGAGGCCCTGACGCCGCAGATGTCGGCCAAGGTCATCCGCGTGCTGGTCGAGCCGGGCCAGGCCGTCGCGGCCGGCGACACGCTGGTCGTCCTCGAAGCGATGAAGATGGAAATGCCCATCCGCGCCCCGCGCGCCGGCACCGTCACCGCCGTCAACTGCGCCGAAGGGGAACTCGTTACCCCGGACGGCCCGGTGGTAGTACTGTCCCTTTAATGTTGAAACCTGTGGAAAAGGGGTACGTCCCCCTCCTCCCACGTGACGGGCTGCAGAACGAGGCAACTGTGGTTGCCACGGCGGCAAAGATTGCGCTCGTCGAGGCGCTCGCCGACGCGGGCGGGACGCGGATCGAGGTCGGCGCGTTCGTGAGCCCGAAATGGGTGCCGCAGATGGCGGATACCGCCGAGGTGTTCGCCGGTCTGACGCGAAAGTCTGGCGTGCGCTACTCGGCGCTCGTCCCGAATCTCAAGGGTCTCGAACGCGCGCGCGACTGCGGCGTGACCGAGGTCGCGGTCTTCGCCGCCGCGTCGGAGACCTTCAGCAAGAAGAACATCAACCAGACGATCGACGAATCGCTCGCGACCTATGGCGACGTGGCGCGCGAGGCGCACGCCGCCGGCATCAACGTGCGCGCGTATCTGTCCACCTGCTTCGGCTGCCCGTTCGAAGGCGATGTGCCGGTCGAACGGGTCTCCGGCCTCACGGCGAGACTCCTCGACATGGGCGTGTTCGAAGTCGCGGTGAGCGACACGATCGGCATCGCGCATCCGGGCCAGGTCCGCTCGGTGCTCGATGTACTCCGCGCGCGCTTCAGGCCCGACCAGCTCGCGCTCCATTTCCACGACACGCGCGGCACCGCGCTCGCCAACGTGCTCGCGGCGCTCGAATACCAGATCCACACCTTCGACAGCTCGCCGGGTGGGCTCGGCGGCTGCCCCTACGCGCCGGGCGCCACCGGGAATCTCGCCACGGAAGACCTGCTCTACATGCTGGACGGACTCGGCATCGAGACCGGCATCGACATCGCCAAGGTCACCGCCGCGTCCCTCGCCATCGAGCCCGCGATCGGCCACGCCCTCCCCTCGCGCTACGTCACAGCGGTGCGCTCGCGAGCCGGATCACGGCCAACTCGCGCCTGACGGTCGCCGACACCCGGCGGGCCTCGTCGGTTTCAAACGACTTTTCGCGAGCCGTCGCCCCAGCCAGCTCACGTCCAATCGCCGCGAATCGTCGCCGCACCGACGGCCCGTCAACGGCCGAGCGATCCTCGGCGATTTCCACCGCATGCTGCAGTTCATGCGCGAGGTACTCCACGCGATCGTCGCGAGTCATCCGCGGGTTGAGAATGACGTGCACGTACCGCACACCCCCGCCCGTCGACATCAACATCGTCTCCGCCGTCGGCACCAAAGGATCGACGCGCGTGTCGATGAACACGATGACGTCGCTCTGCTGCAGTTGCTCGATGAGTCGTGCGACCGTCGGCGATCGGCGAAGACTCTCGGTCAGCGTGTCACGCGCGGACTCGGACACTGCGCGAACATGGGACATCGAAGGCGCCGGCGCCACCGCATCTGCACTGACCATGCACTCACTGACGAGGCGATCGCGGCCCGCGCCGAATGAATGTGACCAACGAACCGCCGAAGGGATGAAGGACAATGAACCCGTGACGACGCGGTCGGAACGATTCGACGAGTGGCTCAAGGCGCTACACGCGCGCCACGTGGCGCCGTACCGTCCGAAGGAATTCACGCACGCGCTGCAGGCGCTGTCGGTGCGGTACGTCGAACGGCGGAAGGAGCTCGGGTCGCGCTCGCCGCTCGACTCGGCGGGCAAGCGCGCGGCCTTCGCCGCCTTCTACGCGCCGCTCCACTTCCTCACCATCGAACAGGTGCTCGATCAGGTGACCGGACCCGCGCGGCCCGAGCGCATCGCGGACCTCGGCTGCGGCACGGGCGTGTGCGGCGCCGCATGGGCGATCCGGCACGACGCCGTGGTGGCGGGCGTTGACGACAACCAGTGGGCGGTCGATGAAGCGCGCTGGAATTTGAAGACGCTGGGCATCGACGGCCGCGTCACACGAGGCGATCTCCTCGCGGTCGCAAGCGGCAGCCTCGCCGTTGACGCCATCGTGCTGGGCTGGTCGGTGAATGAACTCGACGCCGCAAGCCGCGACGTCCTTCTGCCGCGACTCGTTTCGTTCGCTCAGGAACGCGGCCCGGTGCTCATCGTCGAACCGCTGTCGCGCGCGGTCTCGCCGTGGTGGAGGGACTGGGTGGCCGCCTTCGCGCCGATCGGCGGCCGCGCGGACGAGTGGAAGTTCCCCGCGGACCTGCCGCCGATGCTGAAGGAACTCAGCCATCGCGCCGGCTTCCGCCGCGATGTGCTTGGCGCGCGATCGATCTGGGCGGCCGGGCGACCGGCTGGCGGTTAACCGAAGAGGTTCGGCGCGCGCCCGCGCGCGGTTGACGCCATGCGGAAGACCGCGCCGGCCGCCGGCGACTGCGCGCGTTCCCCGGCGGTCAGTTGGATGAACGCCGATGTGACGTAGAGATCGGCCAGCGCCGCGCCGCCAAACGCCGGCTTGGTCGTGAGCGGCGTCGGCAGCGCGACCGTCTCAACCAGGCGGCCGTCGGGCGCATAGCGGCGCACCTGGCTGCCGCGCCACAGGGCCAGCCACACATGATCCTCGGCGTCGAGGACGAGCCCGTCGGGCTTGCCGTCCTTCGGATCGATCGCGACGAAGGGCCGGCGATTCGAAATGGCGCCGCGGTCCAGGTCGAAGTCGAACAGATCGATCCGCCCCTCGCCGGTATCGACGTAGTACATCCGCCGGTTGTCTGTCGTCCAGTCGATGCCATTCGACGTCGTCACATCCGACAGGTGCTTCGTAACCGAGCCGTCCGGCGCGAGGCAGTAGAGCGCGCCCGCGTTCCGGGCGCCGTCCATCGACATCGTGCCCGCCCAGAACCGGCCGCGGGCGTCGACGGAGCCGTCGTTCATGCGGTTGCGAGGGAGGTCCTTCTCCACCTCGACGAACGGCGTGACACGGCCACTGTCCGGATCGAGCCGCGCGAAGCCGTCACGCACGGCGCAGAGCACATCGCCCGCCGCCGTGCACGCGACCGCGCCGACCGGCTGGCTGACGTCGTAGACGCGATCGCGGCCCGCGGCGGGATCCCAGCGGTGCACGTGCCCGCGCATGATGTCCACGAACCACAGACACTGCCGCTCGCTGTCCCACAACGGCCCTTCGCCGAGTTCCGTGCGCACGGCCGGGATTTCCGCGACGCCCATCGCTATTCCTGTCGCAGCGCGCGCACCGGGTCGATCCGCGAGGCCCTGATCGCCGGAACGGCCGCGGCCGCAAGGCCCACCAGGACGAGCATGACGCTCGCGGTCACGTAGGTCGCCGGATCGAACGCCGAGACGCCGAAGAGCAGGCTCTCGAGCGTCCGGCCGAGCGCCGCCGCGCCGGCGACGCCGGCGAGCACGCCGGCCATCACC
>SCUN01000262.1 GCA_004297655.1 Acidobacteriota bacterium
GCGGCGTCTTCGTGCTCGAGGGACTCTCGGTCATCATCCAGGTCGGCTCGTTCAAGCTCCGCGGCAAGCGCGTCTTCAAAATGGCGCCGCTCCACCACCACTTCGAGAAGATCGGCTGGCAGGAGCCGACGGTCATCACGCGGTTTCTCATCCTCGCGATCATCTTCGCGCTGCTCAGCCTGCTCACGCTGAAGCTGAGGTGATGACGATGACCTTCAGCGTGATGGGGCGGAACACAGTGGTCGTCGGCGCCGGCCGGAGCGGGGTGCCCGCGGCCAAACTGCTGCGCGCGCGCGGCGCCCGCGTCACGCTCGCCGATTCTGCGCCGGCGATCGATCGCGAGACCGAACTGCGAGCCGCCGGCGTCGCGGTCGAACTCGGCGCGCACCGCGCCGATCTCCTGGAGCATGCCGACCTCGTCGTGCTCAGCCCGGGCGTCGATCCGGAGCAGCCGTTCATCGCCAACGCGCGGCGCCGCGGCGTGCCCGTGATCGGCGAGCTCGAGCTGGCCTCGCGCTGGATCGCGGGCCGGCTGATCGCGATCACCGGCACGAAAGGCAAGTCCACGACGACGACGCTGACGGCGCGGATGCTGACCGAAGCGGGTTTCGACGCGCCGGCCGGCGGCAACATCGGCACGGCGCTCTCCGGACAGGTTGAGGCCTCCACGCCCGAGACGCTCCACGTCGTCGAGACCAGCAGCTTCCAGCTCGAAGGCACCGATGCCTTCCACCCGTGGATTGCCGTCCTGCTGAACCTCTCGGCCGATCACCTCGATCGCCACCCGACGTTCGACGCCTACGCGGACGCGAAGGCGCGCATCTTCAGGAATCAGACGGCCGACGACTGGGCCGTGGTCAATCTCGACGACGAGGGCGCGACGTCGCTGGCGCGGCGCGCAAAGGCGCGCGCGCGCCGATTCGACTTCGCGCTCGATGCGCCGGTCAGCGACGGCGTCACCGTGGAAGGCGACACCATCGTCCGCCGGTCGAAGGGCGCGGCCGCGCCGCTGCTGCCCGTGGCGGCGGTGAAGGTCCCGGGCCGTCACATCCTGAGCGATGTGCTGGCGGCGACCGCCGTCGGCTGCATCGCCGGCGTGCCGCCGGCGGCCATGCAGCGCGCCGTCGAGACGTTTCAGGGGCTCGAGCACGCGCTCGAGCGCGTCGCCGTGATCGACGGCGTCCAGTTCATCAACGACTCGAAGGCCACCAACATCGCGGCCGCGTCGCGCGCGATCGAGAGTTTCGAGCGCGGGCTCGTGGTGATTCTCGGAGGCAAATTCAAGGGCGGCAACTTCGGCGATCTCGCCTCGCGGCTCAAGGCGCGCGCGGAGGCGGTCATCGCGATCGGCGAGTCGCGCCCCCAGATTCACGCGGCGCTCGACGCCGTGTTGCCGGTGGAAGACGCGGCGTCGATGGACGACGCGGTGAAGAAGGCCGCGCGGCGGGCGCGCGCGGGCGGCGTGGTGCTGCTCGCGCCGGCGTGCGCGAGTTTCGACATGTTCCGCGACTACGCGGACCGTGGGCGGCAGTTCAAGGCCGCCGTGAAGAGTTTGGAAGGCGCGCAGTCATCAGTTGGGCCTTGGCGGTCTTGAGCCGTCCGCTGGGAACATCGGCAATTCTGCCGATGAGGCCGGTGTCAGGGTCCCAGGCCCAACTGATGACTGCCCGCAAGTGTTTCGGCAATAGAGCGCTAGAGCGATAGAGCGACAGAGCAATTCATGAGGCACACATAGATGGCGCGCACGCTGAAGTCCGACAAGCTGCTGTTCGTGGCTACGCTCCTGCTTCTCGGCACCAGCATCCTCATGGTGTATAGCGCCTCGTCATTCCTGGCGATGACGAAGTACCAGAGCCAGTACTACTTCCTATTCAAGCAGCTGGCCTGGGCGGTGATCGGCCTGGCGGCGCTCGCGGTCACGATGAAGGTCGACTACCGCGTGTACCGGCAGCCCCCGATCATCTGGGCGGGCCTGATCCTCGTCTTTCTCGCGCTGGTGGCGGTGCTCTTCATGCCGGCGAGAAACGGCACGTCGCGGTGGTTCGCGCTCGGCTCGATGACGCTGCAGCCGTCGGAGTTCGCGAAGATCGTGCTCATCATCTTCGCGGCGGCGCTCCTCGAGCGCCGGATGCACCGCATCGCGGACGTGAAGTACTCGCTCGGTCCGATCCTGATCGCGACCGGCATCTTCGTGGCGCTCGTGCTGAAGGAGCCGGACTTCGGCACCTCGGTCGCGATCATCGCGATCGTCGGCGCGATGATCTTCAGCGCCGGCCTGAGCTATCGCTATCTCATCGGCGGGTTCCTCATCATCGCGCCGGTGCTCACGATCTACGCGCTGTCCGCACAG
>SCUN01000263.1 GCA_004297655.1 Acidobacteriota bacterium
GGCGCTTTTCGCCGAGCACCATGAGCTGCACGCCTTCGGTCCAGCCGGCGATGACGCCGTTCAGCGGAAACTCGGCCGGCTCGCCGCGCAGGAGCGAGCTGTCGAACATCTCGCCGTCGGTCTTCCAGCCGGTGTAGTGGACCTTCACGGTCGACGTCGCGCGCGGATGGATCGTCCCGGTGCCGGGCTTGACGATGATCCACGCGATGCCGGAGGCGGTCTTCATGGCGTTGGCCGGCGGCGCCGCGACATCGGGAGGCGGCGGAATGCCCGCGGGTTTGGCCGCGGCGGGCGGCGCGGCCGCCGGCGCGCTTTCCGGTGACGGGCCGCCGCAGGCGGCGAGAGACAGGGCTACGCCGAGGGCCGGCAGGAGTCGCGGGAGTGGCATGGGTGACATTCTAGACGCGCTTCGAATCCGGACAGGTAGACCGATGGCTATGTAGATCGTCTATCTTGGTACCACATGGGCAGGGGACTGGGGTTGGCGGCGTTACGCGTGCTGCAGGCGATCGCCGGCGGTTGCGAATACGGGTTCGACATCATCGAGGCGACGGGCCTCGCGAGCGGCACCGTCTATCCGGCCCTCAGCCGCCACGAGCGCGACGGCCTCGTGCGCTCGTCATGGGAAGACTCCGCCCGGGCGTTTCGCGACGGCCGCCCGCCGCGGCGGTACTACGCGATCACCGCCGAAGGCCGGCGCGCCCTCGAACGCGCGCTCGATGAATTGGGCGTCGTGCCCGCGCGGCGCGCCCGCCGGCAGGAGAGCTAGCGTGGCGCCGCGGCTCGCGCACTGGATCGTTCGCGCGTCGGCGTGGATCGTGCCCGCCGATGCCCGGACGGACTGGCGCGCCGAGTGGCTGGCCGAAATGGCCGCGCGCCCGTCGGCGCGCGCGCAATGGGCGTTCGCGTGCGGCGCGCCGCTGCACGCCGTGTGGCTGCAAAAGGAACAGTGGAGACCCGAGATGGTGACAGCAGATATCCGATTCGGCTGGCGGCAGATCCGGCGCCGGCCGGGCGTGGCGCTCGCCGCCATTCTCACGCTCGCCATGGGCATCGGCGCGACGACGGCCATTTTCAGCGTCGTCTATGGCGTGTTGCTGAGGCCGCTGCCGTACCGGGAACCGTCCCGGCTCGTGCAGCTCTGGGAGGTCAACCCCCTCTTCAGCTGGACCGAAGCGAACGTGGCGCCGGGCAACATGATCAGCTGGCGCGAACGCAACCACACGCTGGCTGAGATGGCCTGGTATTTCGGATCCGACACGCGGGGCGCCGGGTTGTCCACGCTGACGCTCGGCGGGTCTGGGGATCCGGTGCGCGTCGATGCGATGTCGGTGTCGGCGAATTTCTTTGACGTGCTCGGCGTGGCGCCGCGACTCGGCCGCGCGTTTGCGGCCGGTGAGGACACCGGCGGTCCGCACCGGCTCGTCGTGCTGAGCGACGGGTTCTGGCGCCGCCAGTTCGGCGCCGATCCTTCCATCGTCAACCGGACGATCCCGGTGAACGGCCGTGAGTACACGGTCATCGGCGTCATGCCGCCGTCGTTTTCGTTCGACAACAAGCCCGTCGATTTCTGGCTGCCGCTCATCATGGACCTCGCGCAGATGCGTGAGGTGCGGCGCCCGCACTACTTGCGCGTCGTCGCGCGGTTGAAGCCTGGTGTGACCATCGATCAGGCGCGCGCTGACATCGTGTCGATCGCGAGCGACCTCGAGCGGGAGTATCCGGGCACCAATACACAAATGAGCGCCGGGCTCGGCCCGGTGGCCGACTGGTTCGTCGGATCCGCGCGGGCGCCTCTCCTGGCGTTCCTCGGCGCAGTCGCGCTGGTGCTCCTGATCGCCTGCGTGAATGTCGCGAATCTGTTTATCGCGCGCACACTCGATCGCGCGCGCGAACTCAGCCTGCGTGCGGCGCTGGGCGCGAGTCGCCTGCGGCTCGTGCGCCAGCTCATGGCCGAAGCCGGCGTGATCGCCGCGGCGGGCGCCGCCGCCGGGATCGCCTTCGCCTACGCAGCGCTGCGCCTGTTCGTCGCGTTTGCGCCGGAGGGGCTCCCGCGGCTCGACCATGTCGGGCTGAACGTGCCGGTCCTGCTCTTCGCGATCGGGATCACGGCGGCGGTGACGATGGTCATCGGACTCATGCCCGCGTGGCAGGCGTCTCGGAGCGACGTGCGCTCGGGCCTCGGTGACGGCGGGCGCACGACGCCGGCGGCCGGACGGATGCGACGGACGCTCGTCGCCGCCGAGGTGGCGTTGGCGGTGGTGCTGCTCGTCGGCGCGACGCTGACGCTCCGCAGTTTTGTGTCCCTCGTCAACGTGCGGCCGAATTTCGCGATGGACGGCCTCGTGGCCGGCCGCGTGACGCTGCCGGGCATTCGCTACGGTGAAGACGGCAAGTCCGCGCGGTTTTTCGAGGAGGTCGCCGCCCGCCTGCGCGCGAAAGGCGGCGTGAGCGCCGCCGGTGCCGTCACCCGCCTGCCGCTCGAGGGCACGGTCTGGACCGGACAGCTCTTCATCGACGGGCGGCCGGACGTGCATGGCCGCGAGATCCGGCACAAGACCGCGACCTTCGGCTACCTCGAGACGCTCGGCCTGCCGATCCTGTCTGGCCGCCCGTTCGCCGCCGCGGACATCGCCAACGGCCAGCTGCCGGTCGTGATCAATCAGACGCTGGCGCGCCGGTTCTTTCCGGATGGCGACGCGGTCGGGCGGCGGATCGCGTTCGATGCGCCGGCCGAGAAAGTGCGCTGGCGCACGATCGTCGGGGTGGCCGCCGACGAGCCGCAGGACGGCCTCGGCATGCCGGCGCAGCCAGAACTCTACGAGCCTGAAGCGCA
>SCUN01000264.1 GCA_004297655.1 Acidobacteriota bacterium
CCCACAACATGGGATGGGGGGCAAAGACCGCGCTCGCGGTCTGTTTGGCCGCAGGAGTGTCGGTCGCAGCGCAGTCGACCGATCCGCTGCCGGTGCTGATCAAGGCGCGGGAAGCGCTGGGCGGCGACAAGAAGCTGAGCTCGATCAAGACGATCGTCGCGCAAGGGCAGACCCGGCAGGTCCGCGGCGACAACCTCGTCCCCATCGTCTTTGAAATCAACATCGAACTCCCTGGGAAGTATTCGCGTCGCGACGAGACGCCCGCCGTGGAGAGCGGCTACAGCACGTCCGGATTCTCGGGCGACGAGCTGATCCAGCTGCCGCAACCCACCATGCCGGTCATGCCGCCGATGGCCCAGCGGCCCGGCGGTCCGCCGCCGCCGACCCCGGAACAGATCGCGGCGCAGCTCGCCGCGCAACGCAAGACGCGCGTGGCGACGCTCAAACAGGACTACGCGCGGCTCATGCTCGGACTCTTCGCGTCATCGACCGATGCGTTTCCGCTGACGTTCGTGCGCACCGGCATCGCGGAGTCGCCGCAAGGCAAGGCGGAGGTGATCGCGGTCTCGGGCCCCAACAACTTCAAGGCGAATCTCCTCATTAACCAGGAAACACATCTGCCCGTAATGGTCAGTTGGACGCCTGCAACGCCCAACCGACCTGGTGCGCCCGGTGCATCGGGTGCATCGCGTGCCGCTGGTGCCGGGTCAGCGGGTGCGGCTACTCCTCCAAGTCGCGCACCTGCGAACCCGGCACCGGCGGCACCAGCGGCACCTGCGTCACCCGCCGCACCTGAGAACCGTCTGTATTTCGCCGACTATCGTGACGCGGGCGGCGTGATGTGGCCGTACCGCATTCGCCGGGCCGTCGGCAGCGAGACGGTGGAAGAGACGACGTTCGATCGCTTCAAGCTGAACGCCAAGATTGATCCAAAAAAATTCGAGGTGGTGAAATGAACGTGCTGCTCACGCTGTTGCTCGTCGCGTTCGGACTGCCGCAAGCACAGGCGCCCGCGCCAGGCCCCACGCCCAGCAAGGACGCGAAGTTGATCGTCACCGTCACTGACCAGACCGCCGCGGTGCTCCCGGGCGCGACGGTCACGATCACCGGCCTCGACGCCGCGACGAAGCTCGTCGCGCCAATCGTCACGCACACGGCCGACAAGGGCGTCGCGACCGTCCAGGATCTTGCCGTCGGCCTCTACTCGGTCCGCATCGACATGGACGGGTTCAACTCCATGCTGATCCCGGACGTGAAGCTGGCGAAAGGTGAGAACAAGCGCAACGTCACGATGCCGCTCAGGTCGATGTCGGAAACCGTCACGGTGCAGCGCGACCGCCAGATCGTGGCCGCCGATCGCGGCAGCGTCACATTCGGCTCGACGCTGACGCGCGAGCAGATCGAAGCGCTGCCGGACGACCCGGTGGAGCTGGAGCGCGTCCTGCGCGAAATGGCGGGCGGCGACGCCGTCATCAAAGTGGACAGCTTCGAAGGCGCCCAGTTGCCGCAGAAGTCGCAGATCAAAGCTATTCACATTTCGCGCGACCAGTTCGCGGCCGAGAACCACTTCGCCGGCGGCATCTCGATCGACATCGTCACGCAGGCCGGCTCGGGTCCGTTCCGCATGAACGGCAACTACGGCCTCGGCGACAGCGCGCTCAACGGCAAGAGTCCGCTCGTGCCGTCGAAGGGCGCGTCGCGCAACCAGAACTTCGGCTTCGGCGGCGGCGGCACCGTGATTCCGAATCGGCTCTCGATGTCCTTCAACGGCGGCGTGTTCCGCGGGTTCAACGAGCCCAACATCTACGCGAACACGGTCAACGGGCTGGTCTCCGAGGCGTCGAAGCTCCGATCGAGGTCAACCGGCTTCAATCTTTACGGCGACGTCACCTACGCGCTGACGAAAGACCAGACGCTGCGCGTGTACTACAGCCAGTTCAACTCGGACGATCGTAACAACGGCGTCGGCGACTACAACCTGATCGATCGCGCCTACTCGAGCAAGAGCACGTCGCGCTCGATCCGCGGCCAGGAAGCCGGACCGCTCGGCCGCCGCTTCGTCACGAACACGAAGTTCGCCGTCAGCTGGAACGAGTCCTCGACCACGTCAGCCACCGAGGCGCCGACCATCAGCGTCATCCAGCAGTTCACGAGCGGCGGCGCGCAGCGCAAGGGCGGCCGCACCACGCGCGACTTCATGATCCAGTCGGATCTCGACTACGTCCGCGGCATTCACACCGTCCGCCTCGGCGTCGTCGCCAACGGCGGGAATTACCGCAGCGACGATGCGTCGAACTACCTGGGGACATACACGTTCGAGAGTCTCGACGCGTTCCTGTCCGGGAGGGCTCGGTCCTACACGCGCCGCATCGGCGATCCGCTGATCGAGTACTTCAACACGCAGGCCGGCATCTACCTGCAGGACGACATTCGCCTGCGGAAGAACCTCAGCTTCAGTCCCGGCATCCGCTACGAGGTGCAGACGCACTTGCGCGACTGGAAGGCGCTCGGGCCGCGTTTCGGGTTCACGTGGGCGCCGTTCAAGAGCGGCCGCACGTCGGTCCGCGCGAGCTGGGGCATCTTCTACGACTGGCTGGGCACCGGTCTCTACGAGCAGGCGCTGCGCGTGGACGGCTTCCGCCAGCAGGAACTCAGCATCCTGAATCCGTCGTATCCGAACCCGGGCGCGGTCGGCACGGTTTCCATCGGCAATAAGTACCTGCTCGATCCGAATCTCGAGATGCCGCGCAACCAGCGCGTGAGCGGCGGCATCGATCAGCAGGTCGGCAAGCTGGGCCGGATCTCGGCGACATACAGCTACACGCTCAACACGGAGTCGTTCCGCGGCGAGAACCTCAACGCGCCGGTGAACGGCATCCGGCCGGACAAGAACTTCAACAACATCGTCCGCGTGGTTGCCGATGGCCAGGCGCGCGCGCACCAGCTCATCGCGAGCGGGTCGATCCAGTTCGCGGCGCCGACGCCGGCGCTCCAGCAGGCGCGGTTCAACATCCGCCGCGGCGGCATCAACGCGTCGTACTTCTACGGCAACTCCCGCAACAACATCGACGGCGCGTTCCAGACGCCGGCGAGCGGCGACATCGCGAACGAGTGGGGCCCGGCGAACTTCGACGTGCGCCACCGCGTCAACGTGGGGCTCAACAGCCAGGCGCTCAAGAATCTCAGCATCAACCTCAATCTGAGCGCGGCCACGGGCTCGCCTTACAACATCACGACCGGGCGCGATGACAACGGCGACTTCTTCTTCAACGATCGCCCGATCGGCACCACGCGCAATTCCGCCCGCGGCGACGGTCAGTGGACGCTCAACGCGAACCTCAACTACAACATGACGTTCGGCAAACCGGCCGGCGGCGGCCTCGGCGGCATGCCGATGGGTCCGGGCGTGGTCATCATGTCGCCCGCCGGCGGCGGCGGCGACGCGCGCGTCGCGATCGAGGGCATGGTGCGAGGCGCGATGGCGCAGCAACCCGGCCGCTACCGTCTCTCCATCTTCGTGCGCGTGCAGAACCTGACGAACCACGCGAATCCGTTCGGCTACGCCGGCGCGATGACGTCGAATCTCTTCGGCAAGCCGACGAGCTACCAGGGCGTGCGCCAGGTCAACCTGGGCATGAACTTCGGCTTCTAACAGAGTCGCAAACCGGATAGTTCCGGCGGACACAAACGCCTATCGTCTGAGCCATGATGAACATGGTTCAGACGATGGGCAGCGACATCGGATCGAGACAGCAACTCGTGCGCCGCGCGTGCGCGGCCGTCCTCTCGCGGCCCGAAGCGCCGTGGACGAGCGCGCGCCTCGCCAAGGCCGGCGGCACCAATCCCGTTCAACTCCAGCGCGCGTTTCGCGACATCCTCGGCCTCTCGCCGCGCGACTACATCGTCGCCTGCCGCCGCAAGCGATTCCTGGAAACCGTGAAGACCGGTCAGCGCGTGACCGACGCGATCTACAGCGCCGGCTTCGGATCGCCGAGCCGCGTGTATGACGCGATCCGCCTGCCGGGCATGACGCCGGCGACTTACGGCCGCGGCGGCAAGGGCGCGCACATTCGATGGATGAGCGGCGAGTCGCCGGTCGGCCGCGTGATGGTGGCCGCGACAGATCGCGGGCTCTGCTTCGTGCAAATCGGCGAGGAAGACGAAATGCGGCGCGCGCTCGCGAAGGAATTCCCGCTGGCCGAGATCGACCTTAATCCTTCGGCGGCGCTGAAGCCGATGCTGCGCGCGGCCCTCGCCGTCGCCTCCGCGAAGCGGATGCCGGCCGAATTTCCGATCGACATCCAGGGCACCGCATTCCAGTGGCGTGTGTGGCGCGCGTTGACGAAGATTCCGCGCGGCGAGACGCGCTCGTACTCGGACGTGGCGCGTGCGATCGGCCGTCCGTCGGCCGTCCGCGCCGTGGCTCGGGCCTGCGCGACCAACCCCGTGGCCCTCGTCGTGCCCTGCCATCGCGTCGTCGCCAAGACCGGCGCGGCCGGCGGCTATCGGTGGGGCGTGTCGATCAAGAAGAAGTTACTCACCGAGGAGAAAAGCTAGCCGGTTCCGGGATTCCGGGACTTCATGGTAGGCTTTTAGCCCGATGTTCTCCGTCGCGACCGCCACCTCCAAGCGCATGGCCAATAAGCAGGCCTGGCTGAAGCGGGTG